>NZ_PYQM01000018.1:0-82594 GCF_003027595.1 Escherichia sp. 20412-1
GGGACAACTTGTGAAATTACCGACAAGAAGGGAAAGGGCCTTCCCGAGAGTGGTAAAGGAGAGGCCCTGGAAATACCCCACAGCCCCGAAAAAGAGCCAGTCAGTTGCTTAACTGACTGGCATTACAGCCTTCGGGCTGGCATTTTTTATGGTTGAGTTACCAGCGGCCGGACGCGCCGCCGCCGCCAGAAGAACCACCCCCGCCGCTAAATCCGCCGCCACTTGAGCCTCCACCGGAAGAGGATGAAGAAGAACCTTTTCTTGAAGCTCTTTCTTTACTGAGCTTCTTATATTTGGCGCGTAACTTTTTATTCACCAGAAGCCAGAAGATAAGCAGAGGTACGATCGCAAAAGGCGTTAACATACTGCAAGCAACGATTAAATTCGTCCATGCTCCGGGCTCGGCAACATAGAGGAATACCATCCCGTAAATTGCGCCGGTGAGTGCAATCCACGGTAGATTTGATGGATCGGTAAAAATAATAAAATACGAAAGTACTGCCAGTAAAATAATTACAGCGACCGATAATGGAATTGGAGTTTTGATACTGTAATGATTTCCGCTGCCTTCCGGTAATTCACCATTCAACAGAAGCGCGCCGATATTTTCGCTGGCCAGTGTCAACCCTCCAATAAGATCATCGTTTTTGAACGCGGGGATCAATATAACACGGATAATCTTTGCCGCTTGCAGGTCGGTAACCACCCCTTCCAGCCCGTAGCCCACTTCTATACGGACAGCATGATCTTCCCAGGCAACCAGAAGTAAAATACCATCGTTGCGCTGTGCATCGCCCAACTTCCAGCTATCAAAAACGCGTGTTGCATATTGTTCAATGGTATCTTCACCAGTGGATGGCACCACTAATATAGCGACCTGCGCCTGCGTATTCTGTGCAATCTTCTGCAACTGTAGTGTCAGAGATTGTTGCTCAGGTGAACTTAACGTATTAGTAAGATCTGTCACCTGTTGGTGTAGTTCCGGTACAGCCATTTGCTGGGCAAACACAGGAACGCACCACAATATGAGTAGAAAAAGGATTAAGCGCATATTGATCACCAGCGCCCTGAAGCGCCACCGCCACCAGATGAACCGCCACCGCCGCTGAAATTGTCATTGTCGAAAGAAGAGGACGATGATGATGACGAATCTCTGGAGTTATAATTACTTCTGGTATGGCGTGATGGTCGGTTGGCACTACGCATTAAATTACGTACCTTTTTTCCGAAAGGGGTAAAAGAAATAACAATAATAAGGAACGGTGTGGAGAAGCATAATAATGTGATAAGCGCTCCCCAGCTTCCGCTGAAACCTGCAATAGGCAAAACAAAGGCCAGCACTATGGCAGCGAAGCAAATCAATCCCAGCGTTTTGATATATCCCCTGGCGGAAATAAAGGTCAATACTATTGCCCAGACCAACAAAGCCCACCAACCGCTAAAGGGCAAAGGGTGATCGGTTGGTGTTATCGTTGCTAAATCATTCCCCGTCAGACGACTTTCAATATCGTTTATTCCTTTTTGTAAGCCGCCAGCAAGGTCGCCATTTTTAAATGCTGGAATAATACTGTTGCGAATAATTTGTCCGGACTGTGCATCTGTAATAAGGCCTTCCAGTCCGTAACCGATTTCAATACGCACGGTATGATCCTGCCAGGCGACTAACAGTAGAACACCATCATCGCGGTCTTTATCACCTGGTTTCCAGCTATCGAATACCCGCGTAGCGTACTGCTCGATAGTTTCATCGCCTGTTGTGTCAACTACTAACACCACCATTTGCGCCAGATTTCTTTGCGTCAGGTTTTTAATCTGACCAGCAAGAGCATTTATTTCGCTGTTCGTCAATGTACCTGTTACGTCATTCACATACACAGGTAATTCAGGTACTGGAATTTGCGTAGCAAACGCCGATGGACAGAAGAAAGCCAGAAGAAAGATAAAAATTCGCATAAGGATTGCCCGCTTAATGAATATTAGAATTTTGGCTAAAATCTATTGTTGGTGCTTTACTCACTGCGGCGACATCATCCGGCAAATAATTTTTCTTTGCGGTGTAATCCATTATTTTTGCGGTTAATACAGCGGGGAATTTGCGGATAGTGACATTATATTGTTCAATAGCTTTAATGTATCTTCCTCGCGCAACGGCAATGCGGTTTTCACTTCCTTCGAGCTGTACTATCAAATTTTGATAGAGTTCCTGGGCCTTTAATTCAGGATAACGTTCACTGATAATCGTTAACTGGCCGAGTGTACGAGTCAGTTGCGCCTGAGCTTGTTGCCAGGTTTGTAGCTTTTGCTCATCGCCTGGCGCTTGCTGTAAATCGCTACTGGCCCTGATAGCCTGGCTACGCGCTAATGTTACGGCTTCCAACACTTCTTTTTCATAGCTGGAATAACCTTTAATACTGGCGACAAGATTAGGAATAAGGTCGGCACGACGTTGATACTGATTCAGAACTTCTGACCAGGATGAATTGACTTGTTCGTCATAAGTTTGAATATCATTATATCCACAACCTGATAAATTGAAAATAAATATAAGTACGATGAATATTCTGAGCATATTTAAATCCCTTTTGTTTAATTCCCCGGGGAATAATACGTTGTTTCATTTTTTTATTAATGATCTGTTTCGCCTTTTTATCTTAAACCCGCGTGTAACAGAATGTTAATAAAGCATGAATATTGCGGTAGGATCTGCAATAATTAACAATTATCCACTTTACAGAGAATGCTATGCAGTACCCGATTAACGAGATGTTCCAGACCCTGCAAGGTGAGGGTTACTTTACCGGCGTCCCCGCCATTTTTATTCGTTTACAGGGATGCCCGGTCGGCTGTGCCTGGTGTGATACCAAACACACGTGGGAAAAACTTGAGGATCGGGAAGTTTCTCTTTTCAGTATTTTGGCGAAAACCAAAGAGAGTGATAAGTGGGGCGCAGCAAGCAGCGAAGATTTGTTAGCGGTCATAAGTCGTCAGGGATATACCGCGCGTCACGTAGTGATTACGGGTGGTGAACCTTGCATTCATGATTTGCTGCCATTGACTGACTTGCTTGAAAAGAACGGTTTTAGCTGCCAGATAGAAACCAGCGGTACTCACGAAGTACGTTGTACACCGAACACCTGGGTTACCGTGTCGCCAAAACTGAACATGCGCGGCGGCTATGAAGTGTTGTCGCAGGCGCTGGAACGCGCCAATGAAATCAAACATCCGGTTGGGCGTGTACGGGATATTGAAGCACTGGATGAATTGCTGGCAACGCTGACTGATGATAAACCGCGAGTAATTGCACTTCAGCCAATTAGTCAGAAAGAAGATGCCACGCGTTTATGTATCGATACCTGTATTGCGCGGAACTGGCGTTTGTCGATGCAAACGCATAAATATTTGAATATTGCCTGATTAAATATTTATAAGCGTTATAAATGGGTGGAACCTGTAAAGAATTCCACCCATTTATATTTTTGCCTCTTCTGATTGTTCTCTTCTGGTTTTTCCGGACTCGTCATTGCAAACCAAAACAAAGTCCGTAGTGTTAATTTTTCACTGGAGTAAAAATCATCGCTACAAATTTTGGTAGATTGGAACTGGCTTGAAAAATCATTAATTAATAACAGGTTATGTTTAGAGGTAACCATTCAGGTATGCTCAGAGCGGGCGGTTTCCCGCCCGGTCTTCTTCACTTACGCATTAGACCAGCTTTGAATAGCGTCCACATTGCCCAATTCTCCATGCATCACTTCATACGATTTTTTCAGGATCACATCAGTGTGTTTGGTTAGGTCTTTGAAAATGCCTTTATTCATCGCGTCGTAACGTCTGGCGTTGCTCTCAACAGGCATAAAGATGTCTTTCACGCGAACCATTTTGTCAACAGCAGTTGCGTAATCCGGGTACAAGCCAAGCCCTACAGACGCGTTGATAGCCGCTCCCAAACTAGCGCACCCGTTAATGGCGTTACGTCTTGCCGGAAGATTGAACACGTCGGCAAAAATTTGCATAAACAGATCGCTGTTTGAACCGCCGCCAGTAATGATCACATGCTTCGCAAAGTGATTCATTTCATTACACATATTGTCGTAATTGTTCTTCAGTGTCAGCGCCACGCTTTCCAGAATCGAACGATAAATCCATGCGTAATCCATACTGGAATCAAAGCCGATCATAATTCCGCGTTTGTACGGTTCCCACGGGTTGGTCAGCCAGTCCAGCACCGTCATCAACCCATTACAGCCAGGTGGCACGCAAGAGGCTTTTTTGTTGAGCAAATCTTCCGGCGAAAGATCCTGTGCTCTGGCATCCTGAATTAACGACTCGCCCAACATGTCGCGCAACCAACTTACCGTCCACATCCCTTTGCGAATACCGTAACCTTCATACAGCAATGTTTCTGGAATAGAAGACATAATCGGCCAGTACGCTACCGGGTCTTTCGGCAGTGCTTTGCCATTCATCATCAGCGCGATATAGGTGCCTAAGGAAATCACCGCCGTTTCATCGTCCAGCAATCCGGCTCCTAATGCTTCTACCGGTTTATCACTGGTGGTACAAACTACCGGCAGTCCTGCCGGGAAATGTGTCGCCAGTGCTGCTTGTGGTGTGATATGCCCGAGAACGGTCCCCGGCATTTGTACGCCAAAAAGCATATGGCGGGGGATATTAAACTTCTCGATTACCGCGGCATCTTCACTCCAGGCCCAGGTTTTATAATCCACCGGCCACTGGCCAAAATAGTTGGCGATATTATCTTTAAACTCGCCTGTTAAGCGGTGCGCCAGATAGCCCGAAAAAGAAGTGACATACGCCACGTCAGGATTCGTGTGTTCGTAAGGGCGCGTAACTCGTGCATCCTGCCAGCTAATCAGTGGTGCGGCGGGTGTACCGTCAGCTTTCAGTAAGGCACGGCAGCAACGGATTGATCCCAGGCCGATGCCAACAATATCTTCTTTATTCCCGGCAAACTGGCTCATTAAATCGTGACCGGCAAAACATAATGATGCCCATAAATCGTCGTCAGGATGTTCTGCGGTATCGGCATCCGGCGTGTGCATCGGCTGTAATAAACCTTTGCCTTCGCAAACTATGTTGCCTTGCAGATCGTACATCACCACTTTTGTACTCTGACTTCCGCCATCAATCCCTATGATGTATTTCTTCGACATGATTTTTCTCCTGTAATGTTCTGGGCTTACTTGCTGTTAGCCGTTGCGGGGGCGCTATCAGCAGTACGAATTTTTTGGAACAGCAAAAAGGTAAAGACGATCACCATGCCGAGCGCCGCCATGCCCATCAGCCACATGTTGCGGTAGGCTTCTGCTGCGGGCAGGGTGTCCTGCCAGTAACCGATAATCGGGTAAACAAAGACATCAGGCAGGAAGCCAATCACCGAACAAATACCTACCGTGGTGCCCATAATGTAAGATGGTGTTCTCGCTTCGCCGGGGCAGGCCCAGTACAGCCCGCGTGAGGCGTAGCAGGTGAATCCCAGTAGTAAAATCAGGCCAATCCCCATCGCGACCGATTGCGGGTTAGAGTTAGTCATGAGTAGGGCAGTGAGTGCCAGCAGGCCGACCACGGAAAGAATTTGGATCACGCGGGTAGGGGATTTCACTTTGCTGTAGGTGGTGATAATGCCGCCAAGTGGGCCGCACAGTGCGCGGAAGATTTTGTTGATCACGATCCCCATGTAGCTCGCCGCCACCAGCGACATGCCATACATTTCGGTCAGATAGTTGGTGGAGTAACTCAGAATGGCGTAGATGGTGAAGACCCCAAAAATCACCATGCTGCAATACCAGGTTGTACTGATACGCAAAACGGCCAGGATGTCGCTAAGCTGGAATGACTGTTTTTCTTCGTTATGGGTACTACGCAGGCTGTTGTTATCGCTAACAAAAAACCAGCACAGAATCCCCAACAAGATGTAAACCACGCTGTAGATGATAATGACCGTTTTCAGGCTGGCGCTGTCATCCGGGGCGAAGCGGGAAAAGACCCACATGGTAAACACTGCCAGCGACATTACACCGACGCCGCGCAGTCCTTCCATCCAGCCCATGATTTTCCCTTGTTCGCTATGGTCACCAAGCAACGAGGCGGCTTTAATCGACACCGACCACAGCATTAAAATAGTCGTTATCGCAAAGGCAACCTGAATACAGAGCATGACCCATAATGGTGGATACGTTGCCATTATCAGGCCTAATAATCCGGTAATTACCATCGCGGAAGTAATCATTTTGCGATGTGAAAATTTATCGGCAATAACCCCGCTGGGCGCATAAAGAATAATGGCGGCAATACCAAAGGTGCTCATAATTAAACCTATCTCGGTATTGCTGAATCCCATAAATTTCGCCATGGGAATTTGATAAATATAACGTAAATAAGCCAGGTCAAAACTAACTCCGCCGCTAAAACTAATTATCGCGAGGGTTATCCAACGTCGATATGAGCTGTGTTGCATATCGTATTCCCATTTGTAATAGACAAAAAAAAGAGAAAAGTAAGCCGCCTTTTCAGGAGGATTACTTTTCTCAGGTCTCTAGTAATTGCGATAAGAAATAACATGGAAAGCAGAGGTGTTGTGTGAGAGTAATCACGCTTCTGCTTTTTAAAATTATTTGATTATATGAGTAATACTCTGTGAGTACGATCACATTAGCGACTATGCCCTTATGCTAAAAATTATCGCCAGTTACCAGAGATAATGAGAAAGGTAACTTCCCTCTCGCGGGGGAAGTTACCTTTCTTTTTTTTTTGCCTTACGGAAATTGGAGCTAACTATGTCAATCGAATCACTCAATGCGTTCTCAATGGATTTTTTCTCCCTGAAAGGTAAAACTGCAATTGTTACCGGCGGGAATAGTGGTTTAGGCCAGGCATTTGCGATGGCACTGGCAAAAGCAGGTGCAAATATCTTTATTCCAAGCTTCGTCAAAGATAATGGCGAAACGAAGGAAATGATTGAAAAACAAGGCGTTGAAGTGGACTTCATGCAGGTGGATATCACCGCAGAAGGCGCGCCGCAGAAGATAATCGCTGCCTGTTGTGAGCGTTTTGGCACTGTCGATATTCTGGTCAATAACGCAGGTATTTGTAAGCTGAATAAGGTGCTGGACTTCGGCCGTGCCGACTGGGACCCGATGATTGATGTGAACCTGACAGCCGCTTTTGAGCTGAGTTACGAAGCGGCAAAAATTATGATCCCGCAAAAAAGCGGTAAAATCATTAATATCTGTTCATTGTTTTCTTACCTGGGCGGGCAATGGTCTCCAGCATATTCTGCAACTAAACACGCACTTGCTGGATTCACTAAAGCCTATTGCGATGAATTAGGTCAATATAATATTCAGGTAAATGGTATTGCCCCTGGTTATTATGCAACCGATATTACGCTGGCGACACGCAGCAATCCAGAAACAAATCAGCGCGTTCTTGATCATATTCCGGCAAATCGTTGGGGCGATACACAGGATTTAATGGGCGCAGCCGTATTCCTCGCAAGCCCGGCATCGAATTATGTGAATGGTCATTTGCTGGTGGTTGATGGTGGTTATTTAGTGCGCTAATCCATAACGGTGGTTTCTGTTTTCTTTTATTAATGACTATTCCATTTTTATTATCAGAAAGGATTTATTATGTCTTTATCTCGCGCAGCGATTGTCGACCAGCTAAAGGAAATTGTTGGTGCAGATCGCGTAATTACCGATGAAACGGTATTAAAGAAAAACAGTATTGACCGTTTTCGTAAATTTCCGGATATTCATGGAATTTATACTTTGCCGATTCCGGCAGCGGTCGTAAAACTCGGTTCCACAGAGCAAGTGTCCCGCGTGCTGAATTTTATGAATGCGCACAAAATTAACGGTGTGCCGCGTACCGGCGCTTCCGCCACCGAAGGTGGGCTGGAAACTGTCGTAGAAAACTCGGTGGTGCTCGACGGCTCCGCCATGAATCAAATCATTAATATTGATATTGAGAATATGCAGGCCACGGCGCAATGTGGCGTTCCGCTGGAGGTGCTGGAAAACGCGTTGCGTGAAAAAGGCTACACCACGGGGCATTCTCCGCAGTCAAAACCGCTGGCGCAGATGGGTGGCCTGGTGGCAACCCGCAGTATTGGGCAGTTCTCCACACTTTACGGCGCAATTGAAGATATGGTCGTTGGCCTGGAAGCGGTACTGGCAGATGGCACCGTGACGCGCATTAAAAACGTTCCACGTCGCGCGGCTGGTCCGGACATTCGTCACATCATTATTGGTAACGAAGGTGCACTGTGCTATATCACTGAAGTTACAGTGAAAATCTTCAAATTCACCCCGGAAAACAATCTCTTCTACGGCTATGTGCTGGAAGACATGAAAACCGGCTTCAACATCCTGCGTGAAATCATGGTGGAAGGGTATCGCCCGTCGATTGCTCGTTTGTATGACGCTGAAGATGGCACGCAACACTTCACTCATTTTGCTGATGGTAAATGCGTGCTGATCTTTATGGCCGAGGGTAACCCACGTATTGCGCAGGCGACAGGCGAAGGAATTGCCGAAATCGTGGCGCGTTACCCGCAGTGCCATCGTGTGGACAGCAAACTGATCGAAACCTGGTTCAACAACCTGAACTGGGGGCCGGATAAAGTGGCCGCCGAACGTGTGCAGATCCTCAAAACCGGCAACATGGGCTTTACCACCGAAGTGTCCGGCTGCTGGAGTTGTATTCACGAAATCTATGAAAACGTCATTAACCGTATTCGTACCGAGTTCCCGCACGCCGACGACATCACTATGCTGGGCGGTCACTCTTCTCACAGCTACCAAAACGGCACCAACATGTACTTCGTTTATGACTACAACGTTGTTGACTGCAAACCGGAAGAGGAAATCGACAAGTACCACAACCCGCTCAACAAAATCATCTGTGAAGAAACCATTCGCCTCGGTGGTTCGATGGTGCATCACCACGGCATTGGTAAACATCGCGTTCACTGGAGCAAACTGGAACACGGCAGCGCGTGGGCGTTGCTGGAAGGGCTGAAAAAGCAGTTCGATCCTAACGGCATTATGAACACGGGTACTATCTATCCGATTGAAAAATAATGTGTCAGGCAGCGTCCTGTGATGTCGGGGCGTTGCCTTTTCGGCTTCTCAAGCGAGAAGCCGTTCTTATTACCGGACAATGAAGGGGTAAAGATGAACACTTCACCGGTGCGAATGGATGATTTACCACTTAACCGTTTTCACTGTCGCATTGCTGCGCTTACTTTCGGCGCGCACCTGACTGACGGTTATGTCCTCGGCGTCATTGGTTACGCCATTATTCAGCTTACTCCAGCCATGCAACTGACACCGTTTATGGCGGGAATGATTGGTGGCTCAGCGCTACTTGGCCTGTTTATCGGCAGCCTGGTTTTGGGCTGGATCTCCGACCATATCGGGCGGCAAAAAATCTTCACTTTCAGCTTTTTGCTGATTACGCTCGCTTCGTTTTTACAATATTTTGCCACCACGCCGGAGCACCTGATTGGTTTGCGCATTTTGATCGGCATTGGGCTGGGTGGTGATTACTCTGTGGGGCATACCTTGCTGGCAGAATTTTCCCCGCGCCGCCACCGCGGTATTTTGCTGGGCGCGTTCAGCGTGGTGTGGACGGTGGGTTATGTGCTGGCAAGTATTGCCGGACATCACTTTATTTCAGAAAGTCCGGAGGCCTGGCGATGGCTTTTGGCATCAACAGCTCTGCCCGCGCTGTTGATTACGTTGTTACGTTGGGGCACACCGGAATCGCCGCGCTGGCTGCTGCGACAGGGGCGTTTTGCAGAAGCTCATGCCATTGTGCATCGTTACTTTGGCTCTCATGTATTACTGGGCGATGAAGTGGCAACGGCCACCACTAAGCACATCAAAACCTTGTTCTCTTCGCGTTACTGGCGGCGCACGGTATTTAACAGCGTGTTCTTTGTCTGCCTCGTGATCCCGTGGTTTGTGATTTATACCTGGCTGCCGACTATCGCCCAGACTATTGGTCTGGAAGATGCGCTGACCGCCAGCCTGATGCTCAATGCCTTGTTAATTGTTGGCGCGTTATTAGGGTTAGTGTTGACCCACTTGTTAGCCCATCGCAAATTTTTACTGGGGAGCTTTTTGCTGCTGGCGGCCACGCTGATGGTGATGGCCTGTTTGCCTTCCGGCAGTTCGTTAACGCTGCTGCTTTTTATTCTCTTCAGCACCACCATTTCGGCGGTCAGCAATCTGGTTGGCATTCTACCTGCCGAAAGTTTTCCTACTGATATCCGCTCTCTGGGCGTCGGTTTTGCGACCGCCATGAGTAGACTTGGCGCGGCAATTAGCACCGGTTTGTTGCCGTGGGTTCTGGCGCAGTGGGGAATGCAGGCCACCTTATTGTTACTGGCCATCGTGCTATTGGTTGGTTTTGTTGTGACCTGGCTATGGGCTCCAGAAACTAAAGCTCTCCCGCTGGTTGCGGCGGGAAATGTCGGAGGTGCGAATGAACATTCTGTTAGCGTTTAAAGCCGAACCGGATGCCGGAATGCTGGCGGAAAAAGAGTGGCAGGCTGCTGCTACGGCAAATTATGGGCCGGATGTTTCACTGTTGCGAAGTTTACCCGGTGCTGATGAACAGGCCGCCGCCGCAATTCTATTGGCGCAGAGAAAAAGCGGCACGCCGATGACTTTAACCGCGTTGAGCATGGGGGATGAACGGGCGTTGCATTGGCTTCGCTATTTCACGGCTCTCGGGTTTGAGGAAGCAGTATTGCTGGAGACTGCGGCAGATCTGCGTTTTGCGCCGGAATTTGTTGCTCGCCATATTGCCGAATGGCAGCACCAGAATCCGATGGAGCTGATTATTACCGGCTGCCAAAGCAGCGAGGGGCAGAACGGGCAAACGCCGTTTTTGCTGGCGGAAATACTGGCCTGGCCCTGTTTTACCCAGGTGGAGCGTTTCACACTCGACGCGCCATTTATCACTCTCGAACAGCGTACTGAAAACGGGCTGCGCTGTTGCCGGGTACGCTTGCCTGCGGTCATTGCCGTGCGCCAGTGTGGCGAAGTCGCTTTGCCTGTACCGGGAATGCGCCAGCGTATGGCGGCAGGGAAAGTGGAAATTTTACGCGAAACTCTCGCCGCCGAATCGTCAGCGATACAGTGCCTGCAACTGGAAAGGCCGGAGCAACGACGTGGCGCGACGTTGATTGATGGGCAAACAGCAGAAGAAAAAGCACAAATACTGTGGCGGGATTATTTGCGCCAGAGGATGCAGCCATGAATGTCGTAATAGTGACAATAAATCAGGACAATGCAGCTATCGCAGGCTGGCTGGCAGAACAGGATTTCAGCGGTTGTACACTGACGCACTGGCAGATTGAACCTCAGCCCGTAGTGGCGGAACAGGTGCTGGATGCGCTCGTGGAACAGTGGCAGCGAACACCTGCGGAATTTGTGCTCTTCCCTCCGGGGGCGTCTGGCGATGAACTGGCGACCCGACTGGCCTGGCGTTTACATGGCACCAGCATCTGCCAGATCATTTCGTTGGATATACCGACAGCAAGCGTGCGCAAATCCCACTGGGGAAATGCGCTGACGGCGACGCTGCAAACAGAAAAACGTCCGCTATGCCTTTCTCTGGCGCGCCAGGCCGGAGCTGCGAAAAACGCAATGTTGCCATCTGGTATGCAGCAACTAAACATTGTCCCCGGCGCACTTCCAGACTGGTTTGTTAGCATCGAAAACCTGAAAAATACTACCCGTGACCCATTAGTAGAAGCCAGACGGGTGCTGGTGGTAGGGCAGGGCGGCGAGGCTGATAGCCATGACATCGCTACGCTGGCTGAAAAGCTGGGCGCCGAAGTGGGCTACAGTCGGGCGCGAGTGATGAATGGTGGTTTTGATGCGGAAAAAGTGATTGGAATTTCCGGGCACTTGCTGGCGCCAGAGATTTGCATTGTTGCCGGGGCGTCCGGCGCGGCAGCGTTAATGGCAGGTGTGCGTAATAGCCAGTTTGTGGTGGCTGTGAATCATGACGCCAGCGCGGCTGTTTTTTCACAGGCAGATGTTGGCGTGGTGGATGACTGGAAAGCGGTGCTGGAGGCACTGGTGACAAATATTCACGCAGATTGCCAATAACGTACTGGCGGATGCGGTTCTGGGTCAGGGACTTGTAGGCCTGATAAGACGCGTTAGCGTCGCATCAGGCGTTGAATGCCGGATGTGGCCTACAAATCACACAAATTCAATTCGTTACGTTTATCCCGTTAAAGCAATTTTTTCGCTAACGTCCAGACGCGGGTATTAGTAGTAGAAAGCGCCACGACACCGGCGTCAATTGCATTACGCGCATCTTCTTCATCGCACACCAGCCCGCCAGCAATCAGCGGTTGGCGGATTTTCTCCGTCACCCAGCCCAGCACTTTGGGCATACAGCCAGGCAGGATCTCAATGCAATCTGGGTTCGATTGCGCAACCTGCTTATCAATATTGTGAAACGAAATCGAATCGACAATAAACAGGCGATGAATACAGAAAAAACCTTCTGCTCTGGCGGCTTTCAGCATCGACGCTTTAGTGCTGATAATGCCGTCTGCTTCGGTCACCAGTTTCAAAAACTGAATCACCACCTCTTTATTTGACGCGCCTTCCAGCAAATCGACATGAATAAAGGCATATTTCCCGGCGTTTTTAATCTTTTTGACGATATTGCTGATGGTGCAGATATTGCCGTACAGCACGGAAATAAACTGGCATTCAGAATTAATGGCCAGTTGCAGGCTGGCATTATCTTTAACGGCAGCAATCACCGGATTCTGACGGAGCAGGTGTAAGAGGGGCATAAATTATCCTTATTATTTATCCAAAGCGGTAGGTGATGCCGAATCCAGAAGGCGGATAGCGCCACTGTTGTAGTGTTTTTTCATCGCATAACAAACGGCAGGTGCCGCACTCCAGGCAACTGCGATAATCAATACGCAAGTCGCCTTCCGGCGTGAGCGAAAAAAGACCTGCCGGGCAGGCATTAATCAACCGTTCTGCTGTCTGGCGCTCAACGGGGTCAACCGGAACAATGTGTGGCGCATCAGCAGCACGCCAGAGATTACGGGCTACAGACATCGCAGACTCCTGATAACATCGCCCGCCAGATGCCACAGGCCGTGACGACGTAAATGACGCCAGAGCAACTGGCGAAGTGGTGGAACAGGTTTATCTCCCTGATCCCATAAGTCGCGGGAAATATCCTGCATTAACGCAGGCCACGTCCGATACCAGCCAGGGCGTTGCAAAAGCGCCGGAACATGCTGATAACGTTGTAGAACATCCCACAGCAAACTGTGTTCTACGTTGTGATGATAAATCGGGAACAGATTTTGCGGCTCGCGTTGCTGGCAGGCGCTAATCAGTGTTTGTGCTGCTGCCTGTGCGCCAATGAACGCCATATCCATGCCTCGCACTGAAATTCCAGTATTGACGCAACTGCGCAACGCATCGCCCACCAGCAGCCAGCCGTTACCGGCGAATTGCACGGGCATATTGCGTAAACCGCCTTCCGGCACCAGATGTGCACCGTATTCCAGCGTTTCACTGTTTTTAATGAGAGGTCTTACTGCCGGATGTGTCTTAAAACGAGCCAGCAACTCGCTTGCCGGAACGCGGTTTTGTGCAAGGGAAGAGAGCGGGCAAACAATCCCCAAAGAGAGCGTTTGCTGATTGGTATAAAGAAATGCACCGCCTGGCAGGTCATCACAGATTTCCCCGCTGAACAGTATCGCTGCACCTTCGTTGTTTTCCAGATGAAAACGCGCTTCAATAATGGGCGTTTCCAGCGACAGCACTTCTTTGATCCCTAACGCCATCGATTCGCCAGCAGGACGGGTAACTAACCCGTGATGTTCTGCCAGCACACTATTGGCCCCTTCCGCCAGCACAACATAACGGGCGCGGAGAATATCATCACCACAGATAACGCCACACACTCTGCTGTTTTCTTCATATAACGCGTCTACTGTTGCGCCGGGAATACACTCAACTCCTGCTTTTTCAGCTTCGGCAACCAGCCACGGATCGAATCGTGCGCGTAATACGCTCCAGGATTCACCACCGGGTTGTAAGCTGGAAAACGTCGTTGCGCCATCGGGCGTTAACAGAGAAAGGCTTTCGTGAGTGATACGTCGCTCAAGGGGCGCGGTCAGGTGAAATTGAGGGAGGAGTTCCGCGAGCGCATGGGTATATAACCGCCCGCCGGAAAGGTTTTTGCTGCCAGGGATTTCAGCGCGTTCCAGTAACAGAACAGATAATCCCGCTCGCGCGCAGCGTAACGCACAAGCGGTGCCCGCAATACCGGCACCAATAATAATAATGTCGCAGTCGTCTTCCATGTCATGCCCCAGATATCCAGAGCACAACACCCTAACATAGCGTTACTTAAGGGAAATTGACCGCCGACACACTCTGATTATTCACCGCGATAGATGCAGCCTGCGGTGCAGGTTTCTTTCACCATCACAGCGCTTAATAGTGGTACAACGGGTTTAACTTGATCCCAAATCCATTTTGCTAAAACTTCGCTGGTCGGGTTTTCCAGGCCGGGTATATCATTGAGATAATAGTGGTCGAGACGATCGTAAGTCGGTTTAAACGCCGCTTTCAGTTCAGCGAAATCGATAACCCAGCCCGTATGCGGATCGACTTCCCCGGTAATTTCCAGGCGCACCATAAAAGAATGCCCGTGCAGGCGACCACATTTATGCCCTTCTGGGACGTGTGGTAAGCGGTGAGCGGCTTCGAAGGTGAAATCTTTAAATAACGTGGTGGACATCATAATTTCTCTACTGGACGATAAAACCGCCGTAGAGTACCGGAAAGCCTGTTTTTTCGCATTACCAAAAACGGGTTTGTTGCGCAAAATGACCGATTTATCTTAATTGCGGTCGATATTTATCTATTTTTCATTGAGTTAATAAATCTATTTTGTTGTTAAAGACTATTGCTAAAACAGGTTAGTCGATTTGGTTATTAGTTATCGCTATCCCGTCTTTAATCCACCCCCTTCGCGCCGTTAACCTTACCTTCTCTTCTGTTTTATGGGCGCTGACAGGGCCGATAAACAGCTTTGCTTACTGGAACATAACGACGCATGACGACACAGGTCCCTCCTTCCGCTTTGCTTCCGCTGAACCCGGAGCAACTGGCTCGCCTTCAGGCAGCCACTACTGATTTGACACCGACCCAGCTTGCGTGGGTATCTGGTTATTTCTGGGGAATGCTTAACCAGCAGCCAGGTACACTTGCCGCTACACCAGCCGCAGAAATGCCGGGTATCACCATCATTTCCGCCTCGCAAACGGGTAATGCTCGCCGGGTCGCTGAAGCATTACGTGACGACTTATTAGCGGCAAAACTGAACGCTAAGCTGGTGAACGCAGGCGACTATAAATTCAAACAAATCGCCAGCGAAAAACTGCTTATCGTGGTGACTTCAACACAAGGTGAAGGGGAACCGCCGGAAGAAGCCGTTGCGCTGCACAAGTTTCTGTTCTCCAAAAAAGCGCCGAAACTGGAAAACACCGCTTTTGCTGTGTTTAGCCTCGGTGACACCTCTTATGAGTTTTTCTGCCAGTCCGGTAAAGATTTCGACAGCAAACTGGCTGAACTGGGCGGCGAACGCCTGCTCGACCGGGTCGATGCCGATGTTGAATATCAGGCAGCCGCCAGCGAATGGCGCGCCCATGTAGTTGATGTACTGAAATCGCGCGCGCCTGTCGCAGCACCTTCGACATCCGTCGCCACTGGCGCGGTGAATGAAATCCATACCAGTCCGTATAGCAAAGAAGCGCCGCTGGTGGCGAGCCTCTCTGTTAACCAGAAAATCACTGGACGTAACTCTGAAAAAGACGTTCGCCATATTGAGATCGATTTAGGTGACTCAGCCCTGCGCTATCAGCCGGGCGATGCGCTGGGCGTCTGGTATCAGAACGATCCGGCACTGGTAAAAGAGATTGTCGAACTGCTGTGGCTGAAAGGCGATGAACCCGTCACTGTCGAGGGCAAAACGCTGCCGCTGGCGGAAGCCTTACAGTGGCATTTTGAACTGACCGTCAACACCGCGAACATTGTTGAAAATTACGCCACCTTAACGCGCAGCGAAACGCTGCTGCCGCTGGTGGGCGATAAAACGAAGTTGCAGTATTACGCTGCGACGACGCCGATTGTCGATATGTTGCGTTTCTCTCCGGCACAACTGGACGCTGATGCGTTCATCAGTATTTTGCGTCCGCTGACGCCGCGCCTTTATTCCATCGCCTCATCGCAGGCGGAAGTCGAGAGTGAAGTGCACGTTACTGTCGGCGTTGTGCGTTATGACGTGGAAGGCCGTGCCCGTGCCGGTGGTGCCTCCAGCTTCCTCGCGGATCGCGTGGGAGAAGAGGGCGAAGTTCGCGTCTTTATCGAACATAACGACAACTTCCGCCTGCCAGCTAACCCGGAAACCCCGGTGATTATGATTGGCCCTGGCACCGGTATCGCGCCATTCCGCGCCTTTATGCAGCAGCGTGCCGCCGACGAAGCGCCGGGCAAAAACTGGTTGTTCTTCGGCAATCCGCACTTTACGGAAGATTTCCTCTACCAGGTGGAATGGCAGCGTTATGTCAAAGAGGGCGTGCTGACGCGTATCGATCTGGCCTGGTCACGCGATCAAAAAGAAAAAATTTACGTACAAGACAAACTGCGTGAACAGGGGGCAGAGCTGTGGCGCTGGATCAATGACGGTGCCCACATTTATGTTTGCGGCGACGCTAATCGCATGGCGAAAGACGTTGAACAGGCACTTCTGGAAGTGATTGCCGAATTTGGTGGCATGGACACTGAAGCGGCGGATGAATTTTTAAGTGAGCTGCGCGTAGAGCGCCGTTATCAGCGAGATGTCTACTAATGAGCGAAAAACATCCAGGGCCTTTAGTGGTCGAAGGTAAACTGGCAGACGCCGAGCGCATGAAGCTTGAAAGCAACTTTCTGCGCGGCACGATTGCCGAAGATTTGAATGATGGCCTGACTGGCGGGTTTAAGGGCGATAACTTCCTGCTGATCCGCTTCCACGGCATGTATCAGCAGGATGACCGCGACATTCGCGCCGAACGAGCTGAACAGAAGCTGGAGCCGCGTCACGCCATGATGCTCCGCTGCCGCCTGCCGGGTGGCGTTATCACCACCAAACAGTGGCAGGCGATCGACAAATTTGCAGTGGAAAACACCATTTACGGTAGCATTCGCCTGACCAACCGTCAGACCTTCCAGTTCCACGGTATTCTGAAAAAGAACGTCAAACCTGCACACCAAATGTTGCACTCAGTCGGTCTTGATGCGCTGGCGACCGCCAACGACATGAACCGTAACGTGCTGTGCACCTCGAATCCGTACGAGTCACAGTTGCACGCGGAAGCCTATGAGTGGGCGAAGAAGATCTCTGAACATCTGTTGCCGCGTACCCGCGCCTATGCGGAGATCTGGCTCGATCAGGAGAAAGTTGCTACCACTGATGAAGAACCGATCCTCGGGCAGACCTATCTGCCGCGTAAGTTCAAAACGACGGTGGTTATTCCGCCGCAGAACGATATCGATCTGCACGCCAACGACATGAACTTTGTGGCTATCGCGGAAAACGGCAAGCTGGTGGGCTTCAACCTGCTGGTGGGTGGCGGCCTTTCTATGGAACACGGCAATAAAAAAACCTATGCCCGCACGGCGAGCGAGTTTGGTTATCTGCCACTTGAGCATACGCTGGCAGTGGCGGAAGCTGTGGTTACGACTCAGCGTGACTGGGGTAATCGTACTGACCGTAAAAATGCCAAAACCAAATACACGCTGGAACGCGTGGGGGTAGAGACGTTTAAGGCGGAAGTTGAACGTCGCGCGGGGATCAAGTTCGAACCGATCCGCCCGTATGAATTTACCGGACGCGGCGATCGCATCGGCTGGGTTAAGGGTATCGATGATAACTGGCACCTGACGCTGTTTATCGAAAATGGTCGTATTCTCGATTATCCGGGGCGTCCGCTGAAAACCGGTCTGCTGGAGATCGCAAAGATCCACAAAGGCGATTTCCGCATTACGGCGAACCAGAACCTGATTATCGCGGGTGTACCGGAAAGTGAAAAAGCGAAGATCGAGAAGATCGCCAAAGAGAGCGGGTTGATGAATGCCGTCACACCACAGCGTGAAAACTCAATGGCATGTGTGTCATTCCCGACCTGTCCGCTGGCGATGGCGGAAGCCGAACGTTTCCTGCCCTCGTTTATCGACAACATCGATAACTTAATGGCGAAACATGGCATCAGCGATGAGCATATCGTAATGCGTGTGACGGGATGCCCGAACGGCTGTGGCCGGGCGATGCTGGCAGAAGTTGGTCTGGTGGGTAAAGCGCCGGGGCGCTACAACCTGCATCTTGGCGGCAACCGTATGGGGACACGTATCCCACGGATGTATAAAGAAAACATCACCGAGCCGGAAATCCTGGCGTCGCTTGATGAACTGATAGGGCGCTGGGCGAAAGAGCGCGAAGCGGGTGAAGGCTTCGGTGACTTTACGGTGCGTGCGGGCATCATTCGCCCGGTGCTCGATCCGGCTCGCGATTTGTGGGATTAACATAAATCGCTGCGTCTGCTCGGTTTTGTAGGCCTGATAAGACGCATAAGCGTCGCATCAGGCAAGGCAAACAGTGAGGAATCTATGTCCAGACTTGATCTAAACGACCTGAATGAACTGCCGAAGGTAGAGCGCATTCTGGCTCTGGCACAAACCAACGCTCAACTGGAAAAACTGGACGCTGAAGGCCGCGTTGCCTGGGCGTTGGAGAATCTGCCCGGCGAATACGTGCTCTCTTCCAGCTTTGGCATTCAGGCGGCAGTCAGCCTGCATCTGGTGAACCAGATCTGCCCGAATATCCCGGTGATTCTTACCGATACTGGTTATCTGTTTCCGGAAACCTACCGCTTTATTGACGAGTTAACGGACAAACTTAAACTCAACCTGAAAGTGTACCGTGCCACTGAAAGCGCCGCCTGGCAGGAAGCACGCTACGGCAAACTGTGGGAGCAGGGGGTTGAAGGCATTGAAAAGTACAATGAGATCAACAAAGTCGAACCCATGAACTGTGCACTGAAAGAACTTAACGCGCAAACGTGGTTTGCTGGTCTGCGCCGTGAGCAATCTGGCAGCCGTGCCAATTTACCAGTGCTGGCTATCCAGCGTGGCGTATTTAAAGTGCTGCCGATTATCGACTGGGATAACCGAACTATTTATCAGTACCTGCAAAAACATGGCCTGAAATATCACCCATTATGGGACGAAGGATATTTATCGGTTGGCGACACCCATACAACCCGTAAATGGGAACCCGGCATGGCCGAAGAAGAAACGCGCTTCTTTGGCTTAAAAAGGGAATGTGGATTACACGAAGGGTAAATATTTCCGGATAAATTAAACGCCTCTGTCAGAAATGATGGGGGCGTTTTTATTTTGCGAGCAGCATTCTGGCCTTTAAACGAGAACGTCGCAGGGAGAATCAACAGGTATAGAATGGCGTCGGGTGCTTGAGGCTGTCTGGCGTTAAGCATTCGCGAGGTTCCAGATGGACAAAAGCCCCAGGCGATATTTCTATCCACCTGAGGCCTACGTTCGAACCCAACAATTCGAATGCTAGTCTCTTCTTTGCAGAGAGGCAAGACATGCTAACAAAATATGCCCTTGTGGCAGTCATAGTGCTGTGTTGTACAGTACTGGGATTCACGCTGATGGTAGACGACTCGTTGTGTGAGTTGAATATCAGAGAACGTGGTATGGAGTTTAAGGCTGTTCTCGCTTACGAACCGAAGAAGTAGCCACCACGCGGGGGTGAAACCCCGCGTATTGAATTGTTATAGTTTGGTCTCCTGCACCCTATTTTTTTATAGGCAGAATTGACTCCTCACAGTCATGGGGAATCAGCTCAAACCCATCAAGACGCCTTCGCCAGTTCCTTCACCAGTGGCAGCATTATCCGCATAACATCACGGCAGCGGCGTTCTATTCTTCCTGGAAGTGCCTTATCAATATGCTGTTGATTATCCAGTCTTACGTCATGCCAGCTATTTCCTGCGGGGAATGCGGCTGTTTTTGCGCGTTGCTGATAACCATCTTTATTTCCCAGATTCCAGTTTGTTGCTTCTACCGAAAGTACAGCAATACCGGCTTTGTCAAAAACTTCAGCGTCATTACAACACCCGGTGCCTTTTGGATAATTTTTATTCAAACCAAGATTGGTCGTCGCGGCAATTCCATGACTGCGGGCAATTGCCAGCGCCCGATCGCGCGTTAATTTCCTTACTGCTTCGGGGGTTTTTACGCCACTGTTGAAATACAATTTATCACCGACAATTAAGTTATCGAGATTAATCACCAGCAGAGTATTTTTCTTTTCGGCGTCACTCATTCGTTTGAGTAAATTCTCAGCGCCTAATTTCCCTTCCTCTTCACCACTGGTCGCCACAAAACGAATACCATATTCGGTTGGCGTATTTTTCAGGCGTTCTGCCAGCTCCAGCATGACCCCCAAACCTGCGGCGTTATCATCCATACCTTGTAATGTCAGCCCGCCGAGATTGGCATCGGCATCCGCGTCGCTCTGTGGGGCGTAGGTATCCAGATGCGCCATGATAATGATCTGCTGCGGTGCTTTGCCTTCATGAGCGGCAATCACCGTACTTCCTGTCACGTTATGCCAGTTTTTGTGGTTATCGCGGGCGGTATAAATATATCGGCCATTAAATGTCCGGATATCACTGCGATAACCCATTTGCTGAAACTGTTGCCGGATATAATCGGCAGATAACATTTCTGCGGGTGTTCCGGTCATTCGCCCCGGAAAGAAAGTGGCAATGTGTCGCGCCTGTGTATTAGCAAAATCGCCAGGTTTAGGTGACGAGGCGTGTACGGGGAGAATAAAGCATACGCCGAGCGCCAGGGCAGCGGTACGGTGGCGCAATGCGGAAAACATAGTGAGTCCTTAAATACCATGCAAATTTTTTTACCGCCATAGTATGAAACTGCCGCTGCGCTAAAACAATTTCAAATCTTCCTAAATGCCCGAAATCCGGAGCCTTAAGCACTTTTTGATATTAGCTTTGCCAAATCGTTATTCCGTTAAGGAACTACTCATTCTAATTGGTAATTTCATTCGCACTCTTACGCTCCCTATAGTCGGAATATCTGATGGCAAGCAAATAGCAGTATTGCAAAGGAACGGTTATGAACCAAAAACGACTGACTCACCTGCGGCAACTGGAGGCGGAAAGCATCCACATCATTCGCGAGGTGGCGGCAGAATTCTCAAATCCGGTGATGCTCTACTCCATCGGCAAAGATTCCAGCGTCATGCTACATCTGGCGCGCAAGGCGTTTTATCCAGGTTCGCTGCCTTTCCCGTTGCTGCATGTTGATACCGGCTGGAAATTCCGTGAGATGTATGAATTTCGCGATCGTACGGCAAAAGCCTACGGCTGCGAGCTGTTGGTGCATAAAAATCCAGAAGGTGTGGCGATGGGGATTAATCCATTCGTTCACGGCAGCGCCAAACACACTGACATCATGAAAACCGAAGGCCTGAAACAGGCGCTGAACAAATATGGTTTTGATGCTGCCTTCGGCGGCGCGCGCCGCGATGAAGAGAAATCCCGCGCTAAAGAACGTATCTACTCTTTCCGTGACCGTTTCCATCGCTGGGATCCGAAAAACCAGCGTCCGGAGCTGTGGCATAACTACAACGGGCAGATTAACAAAGGCGAAAGTATCCGCGTCTTCCCACTCTCTAACTGGACCGAGCAGGATATCTGGCAATACATCTGGCTGGAAAATATCGACATTGTTCCGCTGTATCTTGCTGCTGAACGTCCGGTTCTGGAACGCGACGGTATGTTGATGATGATTGATGACAACCGTATCGACCTGCAACCCGGCGAAGTGATTAAAAAACGGATGGTGCGTTTCCGTACGCTGGGCTGCTGGCCGCTGACCGGCGCAGTAGAGTCAAATGCGCAAACACTGCCCGAGATCATCGAAGAGATGCTGGTTTCCACTACCAGCGAACGTCAGGGCCGTGTGATTGACCACGACCAGTCCGGTTCTATGGAGCTGAAAAAACGTCAGGGGTATTTTTAAGATGAACACCGCACTTGCACAACAAATCGCCAATGAAGGCGGCGTCGAAGCCTGGATGATCGCGCAACAACACAAAAGCTTGCTGCGTTTTCTGACCTGTGGCAGCGTTGATGACGGCAAAAGTACCCTGATAGGTCGCCTGTTGCACGATACCCGCCAGATCTACGAAGATCAGCTCTCATCGCTGCATAACGACAGTAAACGCCACGGCACCCAGGGTGAAAAACTGGATCTGGCGCTGCTGGTGGATGGCCTGCAGGCTGAGCGTGAACAAGGCATCACCATTGACGTGGCTTACCGTTATTTCTCCACCGAAAAACGCAAATTTATTATTGCCGACACCCCAGGGCACGAGCAGTACACCCGCAATATGGCGACCGGCGCGTCGACGTGTGATCTGGCGATCTTATTGATCGACGCCCGTAAAGGTGTGCTTGATCAAACCCGTCGTCACAGTTTTATCTCCACGCTTCTGGGGATCAAACATCTGGTAGTGGCGATCAACAAGATGGATCTGGTGGATTACAGCGAAGAAACGTTCATCCGCATTCGTGAAGATTATCTGACCTTTGCCGGGCAACTGCCGGGCAATCTGGATATCCGCTTTGTGCCGCTCTCCGCGCTGGAAGGCGATAATGTTGCTTCGCAAAGTGAAAGTATGCCGTGGTACAGCGGCCCGACACTGCTGGAAGTGCTGGAAACCGTTGAGATTCAGCGAGTGGTTGATGACCAGCCAATGCGCTTCCCGGTGCAGTACGTTAACCGCCCGAATCTTGATTTTCGAGGCTACGCAGGAACGCTGGCCTCTGGCAGCGTGAAAGTCGGGCAACATGTCAAAGTGCTCCCCTCTGGTGTTGAGTCAAATATTGCGCGGATCGTCACGTTTGATGGCGATCGCGAAGACGCCTTTGCCGGAGAAGCGATCACCCTGGTGCTGACGGATGAGATCGACATCAGTCGTGGCGATTTGCTGCTGGCAGCAGATGAAGCGTTGTCGACGGTGCAGAGCGCGTCAGTGGATGTGGTATGGATGGCGGAACAACCGCTTTCCCCAGGGCAGAGTTACGACATCAAAATTGCCGGGAAGAAGACGCGTGCTCGTGTTGATGACATTCATTATCAGATTGATATTAATAACCTTAACCAGCGTGAAGTTGAAAATCTGCCGCTGAACGGCATTGGTCTGGTGGATCTCACTTTTGATGAGCCGCTAGTGTTAGATCGTTATCAACAAAATCCGGTAACTGGTGGGCTGATTTTTATCGATCGCCTGAGCAACGTGACCGTTGGTGCCGGTATGGTGCATGAGCCGAAAAATGAGGTTGCCGTTGCGCCATCAGAATTTAGCGCATTTGAGCTGGAACTGAATGCGTTGGTACGTCGCCACTTCCCACACTGGGGCGCGCGCGATTTGCTGGGAGGTAAATAATGGCGCTGCATGACGAAAACGTCGTCTGGCATAGTCATCCGGTGACTCCACAACAGCGCGAGCAACACCACGGGCATCGTGGTGTTGTGTTGTGGTTTACCGGCCTCTCTGGTTCAGGGAAATCGACAGTTGCCGGGGCGCTGGAGGAGGCGCTGCATAAACTTGGCGTCAGCACGTATTTGCTGGATGGCGACAACGTTCGCCACGGTTTATGCAGCGATCTCGGTTTTAGCGATGCCGATCGTAAAGAAAATATCCGTCGGGTTGGCGAAGTGGCGAATTTAATGGTTGAAGCCGGTCTGGTAGTGCTGACTGCGTTTATCTCACCACATCGCGCTGAACGTCAGATGGTTCGCGAACGTGTAGGAGAAGGGCGGTTTATCGAAGTGTTTGTCGATACGCCGTTGGCGATTTGTGAAGCTCGCGATCCAAAAGGTTTATATAAAAAAGCGCGTGCCGGTGAACTGCGTAACTTTACGGGGATAGATGCCGTTTACGAAGCGCCTGAATCAGCAGAAATTCATCTCAATGGTGAACAATTGGTAACAAATTTGGTTCAGCAATTATTAGATCTACTGAGACAGAACGATATTATCAGATCCTGAGACACCACCGGGTTTACATGCCCGGTTCGTCAAAGTAACAGGATCCGATATGCGTAATAGCCATAACATTACACTAACAAATAGCGAAAGCCTTACCGAAGATGAAGAAACCACATGGTCGCTGTCAGGGGCCGTGGTCGGTTTTGTCTCCTGGCTGTGCGCGCTGGCGATACCGATGTTGATTTATGGCTCTAACACGCTGTTCTTCTTTATCTATACCTGGCCTTTCTTTCTGGCGCTGATGCCCGTCGCGGTGGTGGTGGGTATTGCGCTGCATTCATTGATGGACGGAAAGCTACGCTACAGCATTGTTTTCACCCTGGTGACAGTCGGCATTATGTTTGCCGCACTGTTTATGTGGTTGCTGGGCTAATTTGTTCTTTCCCGTCTGGTCTGTTCATAATTCAAACCGTAACCAATAATGAGATTATGTTCTGCACGCCCTGGGTATACGTAACAATGGACAAATGTGGTACATTTGCCCGCGTTGTCGCGGTATCCCCAACAGAGGATGTAGAGTCGTCTTCGGATGCATGGGATGATGATGCCGTTTTTCAGGGGGCAGGATGGGTAAACTAACGCTGCTGTTGCTGGCTATTCTGGTCTGGCTACAGTATTCGCTGTGGTTCGGTAAGAACGGTATACATGACTATACCCGCGTCAATGATGATGTGGCGGCACAGCAAGCTACAAACGCGAAACTTAAAGCGCGAAACGATCAGCTTTTTGCCGAAATTGACGATCTCAATGGCGGCCAGGAGGCGCTCGAAGAGCGTGCGCGTAATGAACTCAGCATGACCAGGCCGGGCGAAACTTTTTATCGTCTGGTGCCTGACGCGTCGAAGCGCGCGCAGTCTGCGGGGCAAAACAATCGATAAATCAGCCCAGGAATTAACATGGCAACCACTCATTTGGATGTTTGCGCCGTGGTTCCGGCGGCCGGATTTGGCCGCCGAATGCAAACGGAATGTCCTAAGCAATATCTCTCAATAGGTAATCAAACCATTCTTGAACACTCGGTGTATGCGCTCCTGGCGCATCCCCGGGTGACGCGTGTCGTCATTGCAATAAGCCCGGGCGATAGTCGTTTTGCACAACTTTCTCTGGCGAATCATCCGCAAATCACTGTTGTTGATGGTGGTGAAGAGCGTGCCGATTCTGTGCTGGCAGGACTGAAAGCTGCTGGCGACGCGCAGTGGGTGTTGGTGCATGACGCCGCTCGTCCTTGCCTGCATCAGGATGATCTTGCACGGCTGTTAACTCTGAGCGAAACCAGCCGCACGGGGGGGATTCTTGCCGCTCCGGTGCGCGATACCATGAAACGCGCCGAACCTGATAAAAATGCCATTGCACATACCGTTGATCGCAACGGTTTATGGCACGCGCTGACGCCGCAATTTTTCCCTCGAGAGCTGTTATATGACTGCTTGATGCGTGCTTTAAATGAAGGCGCAACCATTACCGATGAAGCCTCGGCGCTGGAATATTGCGGTTTTCATCCGCAGCTTGTCGAAGGCCGTGCGGATAACATTAAAGTCACGCGCCCGGAAGATTTGGCGCTTGCTGAATTTTACCTCACCCGAACCATCCATCAGGAGAATACATAATGCGAATTGGACACGGTTTTGATGTACACGCCTTTGGTGGCGAAGGCCCAATTATCATTGGTGGCGTGCGCATTCCTTACGAAAAAGGGCTGTTGGCGCATTCTGATGGCGACGTGGCGCTGCATGCGCTGACCGATGCACTACTTGGTGCCGCGGCGCTGGGGGATATCGGCAAGCTGTTTCCGGATACCGATCCGGCATTTAAAGGTGCCGATAGCCGCGAGCTGCTACGCGAAGCCTGGCGACGCATTCAGGCGAAGGGGTATACCCTCGGCAACGTTGATGTCACTATCATCGCTCAGGCACCGAAGATGTTGCCGCACATTCCACAAATGCGCGTGTTTATTGCCGAAGATCTCGGCTGCCATATGGATGATGTTAACGTGAAAGCCACCACCACGGAAAAACTTGGATTTACCGGACGTGGGGAAGGGATTGCCTGTGAAGCGGTGGCGCTACTCATTAAGGCAACAAAATGATTGAGTTTGATAATCTCACTTACCTCCACGGCAAACCGCAAGGCACCGGGCTGCTGAAAGCCAACCCGGAAGACTTTGTGGTGGTGGAAGATTTAGGCTTTGAGCCTGATGGTGAAGGTGAGCATATTCTGGTGCGGGTGCTTAAAAACGGTTGCAATACCCGGTTTGTGGCGGACGCACTGGCAAAATTCCTGAAAATTCATGCTCGTGAAGTCAGCTTCGCGGGGCAGAAAGACAAACATGCCGTTACGGAACAGTGGTTATGCGCGCGTGTACCGGGCAAAGAAATGCCTGATCTGAGTGCGTTTCAACTGGAAGGTTGCCAGGTGCTGGAGTATGCGCGGCACAAGCGTAAGCTGCGTTTAGGGGCGCTGAAAGGTAACGCCTTTACCCTGGTGCTACGCGAAGTGAGCAATCGCGATGACGTTGAACAGCGTCTGATCGATATTTGCGTGAAAGGTGTACCGAACTACTTTGGTGCGCAACGTTTTGGTATTGGCGGCAGTAACTTGCAGGGGGCGCTGCGCTGGGCGCAAACGAATACTCCGGTGCGCGATCGCAATAAACGCAGTTTTTGGTTGTCGGCAGCCCGTAGTGCGTTGTTTAATCAGATTGTTGCTGAGCGCCTCAAAAAAGCGGACGTTAATCAAGTTGTTGACGGCGATGCGCTACAATTAGCCGGGCGTGGTAGCTGGTTTGTTGCTACTAACGATGAAATGGCGGAATTACAGCGTCGCGTCAACGATAAAGAGCTGATGATTACCGCTGCTTTGCCCGGTAGCGGCGAGTGGGGAACCCAGCGTGAGGCGCTGGCATTCGAACAAGCGGCGGTTGCCGACGAAACTGAATTGCAAGCATTACTGGTACGCGAAAAAGTAGACGCCGCGCGCAGAGCGATGCTGTTATATCCACAACAATTAAGCTGGAACTGGTGGGATGACGTCACCGTAGAAATCCGTTTCTGGCTTCCGGCGGGAAGTTTTGCAACCAGCGTTGTCAGGGAACTTATCAACACAACAGGTGATTATGCGCATATTGCTGAGTAATGATGACGGGGTACATGCACCCGGTATACAAACGCTGGCGAAAGCCTTGCGTGAGTTTGCTGACGTTCAGGTGGTTGCCCCCGATCGTAACCGCAGCGGCGCTTCAAATTCTCTGACACTGGAATCCTCCCTGCGCACGTTTACCTTTGAAAATGGTGATATCGCCGTGCAAATGGGAACCCCGACCGATTGTGTATATCTTGGTGTGAATGCACTGATGCGTCCGCGTCCGGATATTGTGGTTTCGGGCATTAACGCCGGGCCGAATCTGGGTGATGATGTTATCTATTCCGGTACGGTGGCAGCCGCGATGGAAGGCCGTCATTTAGGTTTTCCAGCGCTGGCCGTCTCGCTTGACGGGCATAAGCATTATGACACTGCTGCGGCGGTAACCTGTTCTATTTTGCGCGCACTGTGCAAAGAGCCGCTGCGCACCGGGCGTATTCTCAATATTAACGTCCCGGATTTACCGCTGGATCAGATTAAAGGTATCCGCGTCACTCGCTGCGGTACACGACATCCGGCAGATCAAGTTATCCCGCAACAGGATCCGCGCGGTAATACGCTGTACTGGATTGGCCCGCCGGGCGGTAAGTGCGATGCCGGTCCGGGGACTGATTTTGCTGCGGTAGATGAAGGCTATGTCTCCATCACGCCGCTGCATGTAGATTTAACCGCGCACAACGCGCAAGATGTGGTTTCAGACTGGTTAAACAGCGTGGGAGTTGGCACGCAATGGTAAGCAGACGCGTACAAGCACTTCTGGATCAATTACGTGCGCAAGGTATTCAGGATGAGCAGGTGTTGAACGCACTTGCCGCCGTGCCGCGTGAAAAATTCATTGATGAAGCGTTTGAACAAAAAGCCTGGGACAATATCGCGTTGCCGATAGGTCAGGGGCAGACAATTTCGCAGCCGTACATGGTGGCGCGAATGACCGAATTACTCGAACTGACGCCGCAGTCGCGGGTGCTGGAAATCGGCACCGGTTCGGGCTATCAAACGGCAATCCTGGCACATCTTGTCCAGCATGTATGTTCGGTTGAACGGATTAAAGGATTGCAGTGGCAGGCGCGTCGTCGCCTGAAAAATCTTGATTTACATAATGTTTCAACCCGTCACGGCGATGGATGGCAAGGTTGGCAAGCACGTGCGCCGTTTGACGCTATCATTGTAACGGCAGCACCGCCCGAAATTCCTACTGCACTAATGACGCAACTGGATGAAGGCGGGATTCTCGTCTTGCCGGTAGGGGAAGAGCACCAGTATTTGAAGCGGGTGCGTCGTCGCGGGGGCGAATTTATTATCGATACCGTAGAGGCCGTGCGCTTTGTTCCCTTAGTGAAGGGGGAGCTGGCTTAAAGTGCGAGGAAATACCTGGAATTTTCCTGGTTATTTTGCAGCAGGTCAGCGTATCGTGAACATCTTTTCCAGTGTTCAGTAGGGTGCCTTGCACGGTAATTATGTCACTGGTTATTAATTAATTTTTCCTGGGGGATAAATGAGCGCGGGAAGCCCAAAATTCACCGTTCGCCGTATTGCGGCTTTGTCACTGGTTTCGCTATGGTTGGCTGGCTGTTCTGACACATCGAATCCACCGGCACCAGTCAGTTCCGTTAACGGCAATGCACCTGCAAATACCAATTCAGGTATGTTGATTACGCCACCGCCGAAAATGGGGACGACGTCTAAAACGCAGCAACCGCAAATTCAGCCGGTACAGCAGCCACAAATTCAATCTACGCAACAACCACAAATCCAGCCGGTGCAGCCTGTCACTCAGCAACCGGTGCAAATGGAAAATGGGCGTATCGTCTACAACCGTCAGTACGGGAATATTCCGAAAGGCAGTTATAGCGGTAGTACTTATACCGTGAAAAAAGGCGACACACTTTTCTATATTGCCTGGATCACCGGTAACGATTTCCGCGATCTCGCCCAACGTAATAATATTGAGGCACCATACGCGTTGAACGTAGGTCAGACTTTACAGGTTGGCAATGCTTCTGGCACGCCAATCACTGGCGGAAATGCCATTACCCAGGCGGATGCAGCAGAGCAAGGAGTTGTGATCAAGCCTGCACAAAATTCCACCGTTGCTGTTGCGTCGCAACCGACAATTACGTATTCTGAATCTTCGGGTGAACAGAGTGCTAACAAAATGTTGCCGAACAACAAGCCAACTGCGACCACGGTCACAGCGCCTGTAACTGTACCAACAGCAAGCACAACCGAGCCGACTGTCAGCAGTACATCAACCAGTACGCCGATTTCCACCTGGCGCTGGCCAACTGAGGGCAAAGTGATTGAAACCTTTGGCGCTTCTGAGGGAGGCAACAAGGGGATTGATATCGCAGGTAGCAAAGGACAGGCAATTATCGCGACCGCAGATGGCCGCGTTGTTTATGCCGGTAATGCGCTGCGCGGCTACGGTAATCTGATTATCATCAAACATAATGATGATTACCTGAGTGCCTACGCCCATAACGACACAATGCTGGTCCGGGAACAACAAGAAGTGAAGGCGGGGCAAAAAATAGCAACCATGGGTAGCACCGGAACCAGTTCAACACGATTGCATTTTGAAATTCGTTACAAGGGGAAATCCGTAAACCCGCTGCGTTATTTACCGCAGCGATAATTCGGCGGAACCAGGCTTTTGCTTGAGCGTTCCGTCAAGGGATCACGGGTAGGAGCCACCTTATGAGTCAGAATACGCTGAAAGTTCATGATTTAAATGAAGATGCGGAATTTGATGAGAACGGAGTTGAGGTTTTTGACGAAAAGGCCTTAGTTGAAGAGGAACCCAGTGATAACGATTTGGCCGAAGAGGAGCTGTTATCGCAGGGTGCCACACAGCGTGTGCTGGACGCGACTCAGCTTTACCTTGGTGAGATTGGTTATTCGCCACTGTTAACGGCCGAAGAAGAAGTTTATTTTGCGCGTCGCGCACTGCGTGGAGATGTCGCCTCCCGCCGCCGGATGATCGAGAGTAACTTGCGTCTGGTGGTAAAAATTGCCCGCCGTTATGGCAATCGTGGTCTGGCGTTGCTGGATCTTATCGAAGAGGGTAACCTGGGGCTGATCCGCGCGGTTGAGAAGTTTGACCCGGAACGTGGTTTCCGCTTCTCAACATACGCAACATGGTGGATTCGCCAGACGATCGAACGGGCGATTATGAACCAAACCCGTACGATTCGTTTGCCGATCCACATCGTAAAGGAGCTGAACGTTTACCTGCGAACCGCACGTGAGTTGTCCCATAAGCTGGATCACGAACCGAGCGCGGAAGAAATCGCAGAGCAACTGGATAAGCCAGTTGATGACGTCAGCCGTATGCTTCGTCTTAACGAGCGCATTACCTCGGTAGACACCCCGCTGGGTGGTGATTCCGAAAAAGCGTTGCTGGACATCCTGGCCGACGAAAAAGAGAACGGTCCGGAAGACACCACGCAAGATGACGATATGAAGCAGAGCATCGTCAAATGGCTGTTCGAACTGAACGCCAAGCAGCGTGAAGTGCTGGCACGTCGATTCGGTTTGCTGGGGTATGAAGCGGCAACACTGGAAGATGTAGGTCGTGAAATAGGCCTCACACGAGAACGTGTTCGCCAGATTCAGGTTGAAGGCCTGCGCCGTCTGCGTGAGATTTTGCAGACTCAGGGGCTGAATATCGAAGCGCTGTTCCGCGAATAAGCAAGCATCTGTCAGAAAGGCCAGTCTCATATGAGGCTGGCCTTTTTCTTTTGTTTGGGGAGTTGGTGTATTTTGTCGCCTGGATAAGATGCGACAGCGTCGCATCCGGCAATCAGCACCCTATGTGTTCATCATCTTGCGCACCAGTCGCATAAACAACACCTGCTCTTCTCTACTCAAACGCCCCAAAAATTCATCATCCACGCGGTTACCAATGGGATCGCCGCAGCAAGTACCCATCGAACCTTTTCGCTAAGGTTAAATTACTGCCCACACGCACCAGGTGATTAAGAATCCGGTAAAACCGAGGATGGTCGTTAACACTGTCCAGGTTTTCAGACCATCTGCCACCGATAAACCCAGATATTTGGTGACGATCCAGAAACCGGAGTCGTTAATGTGCGATGCGCCAAGCCCACCAAAGCAGGCCGCCAGTGTCACCAGTACGCACTGAATCGGATTCAGCCCCACAACCGCTTCTGAAAGTAGTCCGCCTGTTGTCAGGATTGCTACGGTTGCCGAACCCTGCGATGCACGCAGCGCCAGTGAAATAATAAATGCCGCAGGCAACAGAGGCAGGTCAATCATTTGTAGCATGTTGGCAAGAGCCTTACCGACGCCAGATTCCACCAGCACTTTGCCGAACACCCCACCAGCTCCAGTAACCAGAATAACTACCGCCGCAGTGGGAAGGGCTGAGCCCATAATATCGCTGGTGTGTTGCAGGCTCCAGCCGCGACGTAAGGCCAATAACCAGAACGCCAGTACCAGCGCAATCATCAATGCTACCATCGGTGAGCCGAGCAGTTGCAACGTACCAAGCAGGGGATGCGAGGCTGGCATTAGTGTTGCCGAAACCGTACCCGCCATAATAATCGCGATAGGGATAACAATTAGCGAGGTGACCAGCGCTACGCCTGGCGGATTTATTTTATCGCTTAATTTTGTTGCGTTTCCCTCACTGGCTGGAGCCAGTTGCATCTGCTCCAGTACTTCCACCGACATCGCATATTGGCGCTTATTGATTATTTTCGCTGCAAAATAGCCGACAATGCCCACTGGAATAGAAATCGCAATACCGATTATGGTCAGCCAGCCGATGTCTGCGTGAAGGAGTCCCGCTGCGGCGACGGGGCCAGGATGTGGCGGCACAGCTACGTGAACGGTCAGCATGATCCCAGCAACAGGCAGACCAAATTTAAGCGGTGATATTTTTGCAACCTTGGCAAAGCCATAAATGATTGGCGCAAGAATAATAAAGCCGACATCAAAGAAGACGGGGATGCCGAGGAAGAATGCTGCCAGAGTCAGTGCGGCGATTGTTCGTTTATCCCCTAACTTACGGCTGAAATAATTGGCCAGTGATTCTGCGCCGCCAGAGTGCTCGATCATGCGCCCCAGCATAGCGCCAAGGCCGATGATAATGGTGACGGAACCAAGCACGCCACCCATCCCGGCGATCATCACTTTACCTACTTCGCCAGCCGGGATACCCGCTGCAAGTGCGACTAACAGGCTGACGAGAAGCAGCGCGACGAATGGTTGTACCTTTGCCTTGATGACCAGCAGCAACAGCATGATTACGCCAGCTAACGCAATGCATAACAATGTAATTGTGGACATGGAAAACCCTGTCTGAAAGTTATAGTTAACCTACCCCATCCGTAGATGGGGGGATGTATGGGTACGTTGTAATTATGGATTTAGCGAATTAGCGCCAGGCGTCAAACCAGCCAAGCCCTTCTTCGGTGAGGCCGCGGGGTTTGTATTCACAACCGATCCAACCCTGATATCCCACCTTATCGAACAGGCGAAACAGCCACGGATAATTGATCTCGCCATCGTCTGGTTCATGTCGGTCAGGCAGTCCGGCAATTTGCACGTGGGCATATTTCCCAGCGTAATCGCGGATTAAATGCGTCAGGTCGCCATCTACTTTTTGCGCATGGAAGGTATCCAACTGAATAAACACATTATCGCGAGCGACCTCTTCAACAATTGCCAGTGCCTGATACTGACTGGAGAAGAGATAACCAGGTTTAACGGCTGGGCTGAGTGCTTCAACCAAAACTCGCTTGCCGTGCGGCGCAAAGCTATCGGCAGCGTAGCGGAGATTATCGATAAACACTGCCCGATACCGTTCAGCGTCTTCGCCTGCGGGCACTACTCCTGCCATCACATGAACTTGTTCGCAATTGAGCGCCAGCGCATATTCCAGAGCCAGATCGATGTCCGCGCGAGCTTCGTGCTCACGTCCGGGAAGGGCGGATAATCCCCATTCACCCGCATTAACATCCCCAGGAGCGGTATTGAACAGCGCCAGCGTCAGATGGTTTTGCGCCAGTTGTTGCTGGATTTGCTGGATGGAATAGTCATAGGGAAACAGAAATTCCACGGCATCAAAACCAGCTTTTCGCGCTGCGGCGAAGCGTTCAATAAAAGGCACTTCGGTGAACATCATGGATAAATTAGCTGCAAAACGAGGCATTGCATTAACTCCTTAATTCCGCAATTTCATCTGCGGTCAGATAGCGGATCGGGCGGTCGCTGAGAATAAAAATCAGCCTGGCCGTTTCCTCCAGCTCTTCCATATTGTTGGCAGCTTCTTGCAGGCTTTCACCGCAAACCACTGGGCCATGATTTGCTAACAAAAAGGCCTGATGATTTGCTGCCAGTTCCGCCAGATCCTGTGCGATGCGTTTATCGCCCGGGCGATAATAGGGCACCAACGGGACGTTCCCCATCCGCATCACCACGTACGGTGTGAACGGACGAATAACGTTACTGCTGTCCAGCCCTTGAAGGCAGGAAAGTGCCGTCGACCACGTACTGTGCAAATGCACGACAACTTTACAGCGCGGATTATTGCGATACAGCGCCAGATGAAAGAGCACTTCTTTTGAGGGTTTGTCACCACTTAGCCATTCGCCATCCGCGGTGACTTTGGAAAGCCGCTGCGGATCGAGATTACCCAGGCATGAACCTGTCGGCGTTGCCAGTAAATTCCCGTCAGGCAAAAGCAGCGACAGATTGCCAGCCGAACCGGTGGCATAGCCGCGCTGAAAGAACGAACTGGCAATCCGCGTCATCTCTTCTCGCAAAGACTGCTCTGCTTTTGCGAAATCGCTCATGGTAGAAACTCTCTTTGGGCTCGTGAAAAAAAGGCTTCGTCACCGAAATTGCCGGATTTAAGGGCCAGTGAGACAGGTTTATCCAGTGCGTTAACCCACGGCACACCGGGGGAAATTGTTGGGCCAATATGGAACCCTTTTATGCCCAGACTCTGCGTGACCACTCCGGAAGTTTCACCGCCTGCGACAATAAAACGTGTTACACCTTCCGCCGCTAACCTGGCAGCCAGTAGCGAAAACAGCGCTTCCACTGCCTGGCTGGCTTTTTGTGCGCCATATTGCTGTTGAATAGCGGCCAGCGCGTCGGTGCTGGCGGTGGCAAAAACCAGCGGAGCAAGTTCACTTTCCTGACTCAGAACCCATTTCGCCAGTTCGTGTGTATAAGCGACCAGTGTTTCTGTTGTGAGACAACGTGCCACATCAACTTCACGGGCTGGCGCAATCTGACGGTAATGTGCCACCTGGCAATTGGTCATTTGTGAGCATGAACCGGAGAGCACTACGCCGCGCCCTGCGAGTGGACGCCCTGCTTCGCGTGCCTGGTTACCGTTTTCTTGCGCCCACTGCCGGGCCAGACCTATCGCAAGGCCAGAACCGCCGGTTACTAATGGGGCATCACGCAAGGCTTCACCCTGAATTTCCAGATGGCGTTCGGTCAGGGCATCAAGCACCGCGTAGCGATAGCCCTCTTGCTGTAAACGGGCCAGTTCCTGACGCATGGCTTCCACACCTTTTTCGAGAATATGCGCCGAAACGACGCCGCAGCGCCCTGTGGATTGTGCTTCAACCAGACGCGGAAGGTAGCTGTCGGTCATAGGATTTACTGGATGATGCCGCATCCCGGATTCGGCCAGCAGTTGATTCATCACGAACAAATAACCCTGATAAACCGTGCGCCCGTTGACTGGCAGAGCCGGGGAAAAGACCGTAAACGGCGTGTCGAGTGCATCCATTAATGCATCAGTCACCGGGCCGATATTGCCTTTCTCAGTACTGTCGAAAGTGGAGCAGTATTTGAAGTAGACTTGTTTGCAACCTTGTTGTTGCAACCAGCGCAGAGCCGCCAGCGATTGCTGTGTGGCTTCTGCCACCGGGCAGGAGCGAGTTTTCAGACTGATCACAACGGCATCGATTGCTTCCGGCATTTCCCCTGTCGGGACACCGTTGATTTGCACCGTTGGCAGACTATTTTCCACCAGAAAACTGGCGATATCCGTCGCGCCGGTAAAATCATCAGCGATAACGCCAATCTTGATCATGATTTCGCTCCCGGTAGAGTGATGCCAGAGAAAATCTTGATGACTGCGCTGTCGTCTTCTTTTCCGTAACCTGCGTTGCTGGCGCTGGTGAACATATTCAACGCTGTTGAGGCCAACGGCAGCGGAAAGTGCAGGGCTTTAGCGGTATCAGCAACCAGCCCGAGATCCTTCACAAAAATATCTACGGCAGAATGCGGGGTGTAATCGCCATCCACCACATGGCGCATCCGGTTTTCGAACATCCACGAATTTCCGGCGGCATTGGTTACGACGTCATACATTACATCCAGTGGGATCCCCGCACGGGCAGCAAGCGCCATCGCTTCGGCCCCGGCAGCAATATGCACGCCAGCTAACAACTGGTGGATAATTTTTACTGTCGAACCCAGACCCGGCTCTGCACCAATGCGATAAACTTTTCCGGCGACGGCTTCCAGCACGGGGGTCAGGCGTTCAAAGGCAAGATCACTACCGGAGGCCATAACGGTCATTTCACCGTTAGCGGCTTTTACCGCGCCACCAGAAACTGGCGCATCCAGCATTTCCAGATCGAACGCAGCCAGAGCAGTGGCAATTTCCTGCGCATCAGCACTGGCGATAGTGGAAGAAACCATTACAGCCGTGCCGGGTTTCAGATGCTGTGCAACGCCTTTATCACCAAACAGTACTTGTTTGACCTGGGCCGCATTTACCACCAGCACCAGCAGAGCATCCAGTTTTTCGGCAAACGTCGCGGCGTTATCGGAAACCCCGCAAGCGCCAGCCTCTTTCAGCGTAGCGCAGGCATTGGCGTTCAGGTCTGCGCCCCAGGTAGAAAGACCCGCGCGGACACACGACAGCGCCGCTCCCATCCCCATTGACCCTAAACCAACGATACCGACATGAAACTCAGCTCCCGTTTTCATCTGCTCTCCTTGTTAATTTAAGTGATATTTTGTTTGATGTTGTGAATATAAGCGCCAGGCGATAACGATATGGTGAGCTGATTCACAAAAATTAACATGGCGTGTTATTTTATGTGAACTAAGCGATAGTTGCGTTGCGCACGTTTCGCAGGCAAATAGCGTAGAATGTCCGCAGGACAAAGGAAGGAGCAAAAGTTGATACCCGTAGAGCGTCGCCAAATCATCCTTGAGATGGTAGCTGAAAAAGGCATTGTCAGTATTGCTGAACTGACGGACAGAATGAATGTGTCACATATGACCATTCGTCGGGATTTGCAAAAACTGGAGCAGCAGGGCGCTGTTGTGTTGGTGTCCGGAGGTGTCCAGTCGCCGGGACGTGTGGCGCATGAACCTTCTCACCAGGTAAAAACTGCGCTGGCAATGACGCAAAAAGCGGCTATTGGCAAGCTGGCGGCAAGTCTCGTTCAGCCGGGGAGTTGTATCTATCTGGATGCGGGAACGACCACGTTAGCGATTGCACAGCATTTGATTCACATGGAGCCACTCACTGTAGTCACCAACGATTTCGTTATCGCAAACTACTTGCTCGACAACAGTAATTGCACAATTATTCACACTGGTGGTGCAGTTTGTCGGGAAAACCGTTCCTGTGTCGGAGAAGCCGCCGCGACCATGCTGCGCAGCTTGATGATTGATCAGGCTTTTATTTCTGCATCGTCATGGAGTGTGCGGGGTATCTCTACGCCAGCGGAAGATAAAGTCACGGTGAAACGGGCGATTGCCAGTGCCAGCCGCCAGCGGATTCTGGTCTGTGATGCCACGAAATATGGTCAGGTGGCGACATGGCTGGCGTTACCGTTAAGTGAGTTTGATCAGATCATTACTGACGGCGGTCTGCCGGAAAGCGCCAGCCGCACGCTGGCGAAGCTTGATCTCTCTTTGCTGGTGGCGAAAAACGAATAATGGCCTGAAATAAAACCGGGATACTCATGCTTCACAGAGGAAGCATGAGATTACTTTATTTTATAAAACGATAACCGTCCGCTTTTCGGTGAGCCGGTATCAATATAAATCTGGTTAGCGAACGTCTGAATGTTATCAAACATCATATGACCAAAGATAAAGCGGTCGGCACCGTTTATTTTTTGTGATTCGCCTTTAAGCGATTTCTGCACACGATCAACAGGCCAGAGTAATTCGCTTTCCGCTATTTCTTTGCCAAAGAGATATTCATTCCCCGGATAATCTGCATGTGCGATGACATATTTTATTATGTCGTTGGTAATTTCAATAATATGCGGAAGGTGATGGAATTTTAGTAACAGATCTATTGCCTCTTGTTGTTCCGTATCATTTAAATCGAAAAACCAGTCACCGCCACTGGCCAGCCACATATTGCCATCGCCAGTCGCGAATGCATCAAGAGCCATCGCTTCGTGGTTGCCTTTAACAGAGGTAAACCAGGGATGGTTTAACAGGCGTAGTACGTTAAGACTCTCCGCCCCACGATCAATATTATCGCCTGTAGAAATAAGTAAGTCTGTTTCGGGACAAAAAGATAATTGATGTAAGCGGGATTGTAATAATTGATAGTCACCATGAATATCACCAACGGCCCATATATGGCGATAGTTATGAGCATCAATTTTTTGATAGCGGGTGGTAGACATTTGCATAGACTCAAAATTATAGCAATGTATTATTATACCCGACCAGAGTGTCGAAGTCTTTGGAGTAATAAATTACAAAAGGATGTTTTAAGATGCTTAGATATTTTTATGCTTTCCTGTTAGCTTTCTGTTTTTTACATCTAATGTACAAGCTGCTTCTATAGAAGAAATAAATCGTTTTGAAAAACTTATAACTGAAGGTGATGTAGTTAAGTGTACAACAGATTTCAGTGTGACGGAGAATAACGAAAAATATCAACTTAGCATTTTGGGAATAATGAAAGTCATTTACTCGGTAGAAAATGAAAAACGCTACCACACGACACAATATTATCGTTTAAATGGTTCCACAATATCCTTTGTCCGCCATGAGATGGATATCATTGTTACTCATGAAAAATCGAAGATAAAAGAAGAGATTGTACCTGACAGTGTAAAGGTATTTTATCCGTTAGCACCAGAGCAAGAAGCGATCTTAGCAGAAGCTGCACGGAAAACTGCCCCCGTGTTTATTGATCATGAGGATATCACATTTACGACATTTCCTGATTACCAGGTGAAAGTGAAATATCCCTCTATTTCAGATGTGGTGACTCAGTATTGCCGGGTGCAAATGAAAAAGTAGTGAATCAACCCGACGGCATAGTGCCGTCGGGAATATCAGGTTTACACCAGACTCTTCAACCGATAAATCCACTCCAGCGCCTGACGCGGGGTCAGTGAATCTGGATCGAGATTTTCCAGTGCTTCGACTGCTGGCGAGGTTTCTTCCGGTAATGACAGCAAAGACATCTGCGTACCATCAACCTGCGTAGCGGCCGCATTAGGTGAAATGCTCTCCAGCTCACGCAGTTTCTGCCGCGCGCGCTTGATTACCTCTTTTGGTACGCCCGCCAGCGCAGCAACCGCCAGACCGTAGCTCTTACTTGCCGCGCCGTCCTGCACACTGTGCATAAAGGCAATCGTGTCGCCGTGCTCCAGTGCATCAAGATGCACGTTCGCCACGCCTTCCATTTTCTCTGGTAGCTGTGTCAGTTCGAAATAGTGGGTGGCAAACAGTGTCAACGCTTTAATCTTATTCGCCAGATTTTCCGCACACGCCCACGCCAGCGACAGACCATCGTAAGTGGACGTCCCGCGACCAATCTCATCCATCAACACCAGACTGTACTCGGTGGCATTATGCAGAATATTGGCGGTTTCGGTCATTTCCACCATAAAGGTTGAACGCCCGGAAGCCAGATCATCCGCCGCGCCGACGCGGGTGAAGATACGGTCAATCGGACCAATTTCCACGCTTTGTGCCGGTACATAACTGCCGATATAGGCCATCAGCGCAATCAACGCGGTCTGGCGCATATAGGTACTTTTACCGCCCATGTTCGGACCGGTAATGATCAACATGCGGCGCTGTGGCGACAGATTCAGCGGGTTAGCGATAAACGGCTCATTCAGTACCTGTTCAACCACCGGATGGCGACCTTCGGTAATGCGAATACCGGGTTTATCAATAAAGGTCGGGCAGGTGTAGTTCAGGGTATAGGCACGTTCTGCCAGGTTAACCAGCACGTCGAGTTCTGCCAGTGCGCTCGCACTCTGTTGCAACGCTTCCAGATGCGGCAGCAGCAGGTCAAACAACTCTTCATAAAGCTGTTTTTCCAGCGCCAGTGCTTTGCCTTTTGAGGTGAGGACTTTGTCTTCGTACTCTTTCAGCTCCGGAATAATGTAGCGTTCAGCGTTTTTCAGCGTCTGGCGGCGCATGTAGTTAATCGGTGCCAGATGGCTTTGCCCACGGCTGATTTGAATGTAATAGCCGTGCACCGCGTTAAAACCAACTTTCAGCGTGTCCAGGCCGGTACGTTCACGCTCGCGGACTTCCAGACGCTCCAGATAATCGGTCGCGCCGTCAGCCAGCGCGCGCCACTCATCCAGCTCTTCGTTATAGCCCGGTGCGATAACACCACCGTCGCGCACCAGTACCGGCGGCGTGTCGATGATTGCCCGCTCCAGCAGATCGCGCAGTTCGGCAAATTCGCCCATTTTCTCACGCAGCGCCTGTACCGGTGCACTATCGACAGTTTCTAACTGTGCGCGCAGTTCCGGCAGTTGCTGGAAGGCGTGACGCATGCGAGCAAGATCGCGTGGGCGAGCGGTACGTAACGCCAGTCGTGCCAGAATACGCTCCAGATCGCCCACCTGCCGCAGTACCGGCTGTAATTCGGCGGTGAAATCCTGCAATGCGCCGATGGTCTGCTGGCGCTCAAGCAACACGCGGGTGTCGCGCACTGGCATATGTAGCCAGCGTTTCAGCATACGGCTACCCATCGGCGTGACGGTGCAGTCAAGCACGGAAGCCAGCGTATTTTCCGCGCCACCCGCCAGATTCTGGGTGATTTCCAGATTACGGCGCGTCGCAGCATCCATAATGATGCTGTCCTGCTCGCGTTCCATCGTGATAGAGCGGATATGTGGCAAGGTTGTGCGCTGGGTATCTTTTGCATACTGCAACAGGCAACCAGCGGCACAAAGACCGCGTGACGCATTTTCAACACCAAAACCTACCAGATCGCGCGTGCCAAATTGCAGGTTTAACTGCTGGCGCGCGGTGTCGATTTCAAACTCCCACAGCGGGCGACGGCGCAGGCCGCGACGACCTTCAATTAACGACATTTCAGCAAAATCTTCTGCGTACAGCAGTTCCGCCGGATTGGTGCGTTGCAGTTCTGCTGCCATCGTTTCGCGGTCAGCCGGTTCGCTCAGACGAAAACGCCCGGAACTGATATCCAGCGTCGCGTAACCGAAACCTTTACTGTCCTGCCAGATAGCCGCCAGCAGGTTGTCCTGGCGCTCCTGCAACAGGGCTTCATCGCTGATAGTACCCGGCGTGACGATACGGACAACTTTGCGCTCAACGGGCCCTTTGCTGGTCGCCGGATCGCCAATCTGTTCACAAATAGCGACGGATTCGCCCTGATTTACCAGTTTGGCAAGATAGTTTTCTACCGCGTGATAGGGGATACCTGCCATCGGGATTGGCTCACCCGCGGAAGCGCCACGTTTAGTCAGCGAAATATCCAGCAGTTGCGACGCCCGTTTCGCGTCGTCATAAAACAGCTCGTAAAAGTCACCCATCCGGTAGAACAGCAGGATCTCCGGATGCTGTGCTTTCAGCTTGAGATACTGCTGCATCATAGGCGTATGGGCTTCGAAATTTTCTATTACACTCATGGAGTTAGGTCCGGTTCCCTGATGTTAAATGTGGTGTGATGGTTTTTATTTTCGTTGTAATCACATAAGGCGCACATGATACCGGAGTTAATCATTTCAGGGGAAGACGCGAACGGTGAGTTCTTGATGCTGGTTCCGGGAAAGATGCTGTTTTGCAGCTTTTGCGTGTTGATTATGAAAACATTGCGTTGGTTGAAGAAACCTCCTCCTTCAGAGCCATAGTCCCCTTTAAAATTAAGTTGTAATATAAATGCACCTTAAGAGTGTGGAGGCAGCATGTCCGGCAAGCGTATCTCTCGTGAAAAACTGACGATTAAAAAAATGATCGATCTTTATCAAGCGAAATGCCCGCAGGCGTCAGCGGAGCCGGAGCATTACGAGGCGTTGTTTGCTTATGCGCAAAAACGGCTGGATAAATGTGTGTTTGGCGAAGAGAAACCGGCCTGTAAGCAGTGTCCGGTGCACTGTTATCAGCCTGCGAAACGTGAAGAGATGAAGCAGATTATGCGTTGGGCGGGGCCGCGAATGCTGTGGCGTCATCCGATCTTAACCGTGCGTCATCTGATTGATGACAAGCGTCCGGTGCCGGAACTGCCAGAAAAATATCGCCCGAAGAAATAAATTTGCCGGAGGAGTTTATATTCCCCGGCAAATACGGCGCTTACGCTTTGGTCGCAATCAGGATTGCTGATGCCTTGATCAACGCAATAACGCGCGAGCCAGCGGTGAGTTTCATCTCATCCTGGCTTTCATTTGTTACCACCGCCACAATTTCAAAACCCGCATCCGTTTTGATATGGACAGTGGCATTCACTGCGCCTTCGGTGATTTTCGACACGCTGCCAGCAAACTGGTTGCGAGCGGAGAATTTCAGTCCACAGTCTTCCGTTGCCAGCGTTACCCACGGGGCTTTAATCAGGGCAATCGCTTCTTTCCCTTTTGCCAGCCCCAGGGCTTGCTGACTGCTGTGGGTCACAATCGCCACCAGCTTAGCGCCACCTGCCAGCGTCAGTTCTACTTCATCATTCACCGCGCCCATTGCTACTGCGCTAACGGTTCCGGTTAATTGATTTCTTGCTGAAACTGCCATACTGCCTCCTTTCATTGAATGTTGACTGAGTATAACTAAATCTGTCAAACCAATGCCGCTTTATCAATTCCCAGCCGTTTCATCCGTGACAGCAGGGTGGTGCGTTTTAGCCCCAGACGTTGTGCAGCTCCTTTCGGCCCCGCGACTACACCATTGGTCTCTTTCAGTACACGGACAATCAGTTGATATTCATCTTCACCTTCCTGGGCGACGACCGTCGCGGCAGGCGGCGTTTCAGGTTCCGGTAGTGAGATATCGGGTAAAGAGAGTTGTAGAACGTTACCGCGAGTCAGCAGCACCGCGCGCTCAATGACATTTTCCAGTTCGCGGACGTTACCCGGCCATTCCATGTTGCTCAATATGCGCAGAGTCTCGGCTGGAATACTGTCAATATTGCGCCCCAGACGGCGGGCTATTTTGAAGGTGAAGGCTTTCGCCAACAGCGGAATATCTTCCGGACGCTCGCGTAGCGGTGGCAGATGAATCGGGAAGACATTCAGGCGGTAATAGAGATCGCTACGGAACTCACGGTCAGCGACCATTTTTTTCAGATCGCGGTTAGTCGCGGCGATTAAACGCACGTCCGTCTGAATAATTTTGTTGCTGCCGAGGCGTTCAAACTCCTGTTCCTGCAACACGCGCAGTAGCTTCGGCTGTAACTCCAGCGGCATATCACCCACTTCATCGAGGAACAGCGAGCTTTTATCCGCCAGTTCAAAACGACCGATGCGCTGGGTGCTGGCACCAGTAAAGGCGCCACGCTCATGACCAAACAGATCGCTTTCCAGCAATCCGGCAGGCATGGCGGCGCAGTTCATTTTCACCATTCGACGACCGTTTCGCTCACTCAGATTGTGAATTGCGCGGGCTATCAGCTCTTTTCCTGTGCCAGTTTCACCAAGAATGAGTACGGTGCTGTCGCTTTGCGCCACCATCTCAACCTGTTTGAGCACGCTATACATGGCTTCGCTGCGACCAATAATCTCGCCAAATTCACTATCCACATTGTTGAGTTGTTCTGTCAGGGCGAGGTTTTCATCAACCAGCCGCTCTTTCAGACGGTGGATTTCCTGGTAGGCAAGAGCATTATCCACGGCAATCGCCACACGTTCGGCAATCTGGCGCAGTAAACTCAGGTTGGTGGTGGTAAAGGTTTTCTCTTCACACTGTGCCAGTTTCAATACGCCCAGCATGGTATTACCAGACATCAATGGTAGCAGGCACAACGTCTGGATCTGGTTTCCCCAGGTGTCGAACAGCATGCGTTCGTAGGGGGCTAAATCATCTCGTTCGTGGAGATTAATCAGCAGCATCTCTTTGCTTTTAAATACGCGCTCGGTGAGGGTTCCGGCCTCATCAACTTCACTCTGTTCGTGAGTGGGATGCTGTTTATCAAGATAATGAGTGGAGTAAACGTTGAGTTTGTTTTTACGATGACTGCGTAAGACGATACTGATATCGTCGATATCGAAGTAGTAGTGGATCTCTTTCGCCACTTCGCTGACCAGTTCGTCCATGTCCAGGCGGGAGAGTACCGCATTGGTGATGGCGACCAGAATGCGGAAGTTATCCCGTTCCCGACATAACAGTTCGTAGTCGACGTTGTTGATGACGCGGCTCTGAATTTGCTCGGTGACAACAGAAACAATCTGCGTAAATGTTTGCAGGCGATTGAACTCTTTTTCGCTCCACGGGCGATCGTCATAACGAATAAATTCACAGCCACCAAAAATATGCCCTTCCGCTGCCTGTGGCATCAGGCAATAGTGACCAAATTTGGGATATAAACCGCTTGTGGCCAGTTGTGGCCAGGTTTCACAAAATTCTTCGTAGCTGCAATGCAGCGTATCAGGACGCGACAAAATGCTGCGCACCGGCCCATGCGCCAGAACGGTTTCGTCTTCATATTTTATTGGGGTTTCTTTGTCACGCGACGCGTAATAAGTCGCACGTTGAGTCTGCGCTTGCCACAACACAATCGCCGCGTTGTCAGCGAGCGCAGAACGCTTTACCAGTTGCGAAAGAGCCTCACACAGCGAGGCCAGATCGGGCTGCTGCAATAGTGTCCGAGTGATGTCGAACAACCCTTGTTGCCCGAGATCACTCATCGGTGTATACGACATGTTGTTCTTCCAGGAAAGCACCGCTAAGCGGTGCAAAAGGTAAATGACAAATTAAAGGAGCTTTAGATTTTTATTAGCATATACGAGGCAGCGGTTCGGCGTGTGGTAGATCGAGAGTTCGTTTCACACCATAAAGCCCTGCAAGACGAACACCTTTACGTTCCACCACTTCGCCAATTAACGCAGCATCCTGTCCCAGTGGATGGGAATGCAGCGCCGCCAACACTTGCTCTGCCGCGTTACGCTCTACGGCGATCACCAGCTTGCCTTCGTTGGCAAAGTTGAGGGCATCCAGTCCCAGCAGTTCGCAAACCCCGCGCACGGCAGGTTTAACCGGCAGTGCAGCTTCTGAAAGTTCAATACCGCAACCGCAGGCTGCCGCGAATTCATGAACCACCGCGTTCACTCCACCGCGGGTGGCATCGCGCAGCGCCTTCACGCCGGGAATGTCACGCAGTGTCTGAATCAGAGGCGTCAGCACTGCACAGTCGCTGACCAGTTCGCCATCCAGCCCCAGTTGCTCACGCAGGTTAAGGATAGTTGCACCGTGGTCACCGAGCGTACCGCTAACCAGCAATACATCGCCTGCGGTCAGAGTTTGTGCGCCCCAGTGAATATTCGCCGGGATTGCGCCCATTCCTGCGGTGTTGATAAACAATTTGTCTGCAGCACCGCGTTGTACCACTTTGGTATCGCCAGTCACAATGGCAATGCCAGCCGCGCGGGCGGTTTCTGCCATGCTGGTGACGACCGCTTTTAGCGTCTCCATCGGCAACCCTTCTTCAAGGATAAAACCACAGGAGAGATAACGTGGAATTGCGCCGCTGACCGCAACGTCATTCGCCGTACCACAAATCGCCAGCTTGCCAATATTGCCACCAGGGAAGAATAGCGGGTCAATGACGTAGCTGTCGGTGGAGAAGGCCAGACGGTCGCCTTCCGCCACCAGTTGCGCCAGGTCAAGACGTGCCTGATCTTCCTGTTCCGCCAGCCACGGATTGGCAAAAGCTTCCATAAACAGGCTATTGATTAATTGCTGCATCGCCTGGCCGCCGCTGCCGTGGGCGAGTTGGATATTATTCACGCTTCACTCTCCTGCTGACGATACTGATACCACGCTGCACAGGCTCCTTCGGAGGAAACCATCAGCGCACCGAACGCGGTTTGAGGATTACAGGTGTTCCCAAATAACGGGCATTGATGCGGCTTACATTTGCCCGTCAATACTTCGCCACAGCGCGCGCGCGGATCATCGCAAACCTGCTGCGGAGCCGGGCGGAAATGCGCTTCAGCGTCAAACCGCTGATAGTCCGGCGTCAGGTGCACGCCAGAAGATTCAATCACGCCCAGTCCGCGCCATTCGCTGTCACCGTTAACGCAGAACACATCAGCAATCGCCTGTTGCGCCAGCAGATTACCGGCATCAGGTACTACCCGGCGATACTGATTCTCTACCTTGCTGTGAGCCGCTATTTTCTGCTCTACCAGCATCACTACGCCTTGTAGTAGATCAAGTGGTTCGAATCCAGCGACCACCAGCGGACGATGAAAATCGCTGGCGATAAAATTATAGGCGTCGGTGCCGATAACCATACTGACGTGGCCCGGCGCGAGGAACGCATCAATGCCATTGTCGGGTTGTTCCAGCAAACTGCGCAGAGTCGGGATCAGCGTAATGTGCTGGCAGAAGAAGTAAAAGTTCTGCACATCGCGGGCTTTCGCCTGTTGCAGAGTGATGGCGGTGGTCGGCATGGTGGTTTCAAACCCTAAGCCGAAGAACACCACTTTGCGGGTTGGGTTCTCCTGCGCCAGTTTCAACGCATCCATTGGTGAGTAGACAATACGCACATCGGCACCGCGCGCTTTTGCCTGTAGCAGCGACCCCTGTTTACCGGGTACGCGCATGGCGTCACCAAAGGTACAGAAGATGACTTCCGGATGGCTGGCAATTTCTACGCAAGTGTCGATTCTGCCCATTGGCAGTACGCACACCGGGCAACCCGGGCCGTGGATAAACTCAACGTTTTCCGGCAGCAACTGGTCGAGACCGAATTTAAAGATGGCGTGGGTATGGCCGCCGCATACTTCCATAATGTGCAGTGGGCGCTCGGCGGTGTAAGAGAGATGTGAAGCACGTTCGCGCAGATGTTCAATTAACTGCATCACCTGTTCCGGCGCGCGATATTCATCAACAAAACGCATTATTTTTCCTCGCCATACAACAGCGCGCCGACATCCGGCTCAACGTCAAACATATTTTGTAAGGCGTCGAGGGTGTCGCGCGCTTCGGCTTCATTAATTACGCTCATGGCAAAGCCAACGTGAACCAGTACCCACTGACCCACGCGTGGCTGACCGTTTTCATCGCAACTGCCGACTAACGTTAAATCGACATCGCGTTGAATGCCGCAGATGTCGACCTTCGCCTGGTTGCCGTCAATGGTGCGAATCTGGCCGGGAACGCCTATGCACATCGCTGTGTCTCCAGCCAGTTCAACCACTGGTCCATCCCTTCGCCGCTGGTGGCGGAAATCAGGATGATTTCAATTTCTGGATTGACTTCGCGGGCGCAGGCGATGCATTTCTCAACGTCGAAATTGAGATACGGCAGCAGATCAACTTTGTTGAGCAACATCAGCGAGGCAGCGGCAAACATATGCGGATATTTCAGAGGCTTATCTTCACCCTCAGTGACCGAGAGCACCGCCACTTTGTGTTTTTCACCGAGATCGAAGCTGGCCGGGCATACAAGATTGCCAACGTTTTCGATAAACAGAATACCGTTATCGTCTAATGGCAGACGCGGTGCGGCGTCGGCAATCATCTGTGCGTCTAGATGGCAGCCTTTACCGGTGTTTACCTGAATTGCCGGTGTGCCGGTAGCGCGAATGCGCGCGGCGTCGTTAACTGTCTGCTGGTCACCTTCGATAACCGCACACGGAACGCTATCTTTCAGGCGCATTAAGGTTTCGGTCAGCAGCGTGGTTTTACCGGAACCAGGGCTGGAAACCAGGTTGAGCACCAGTTGGTTGCGGGCAGCAAAGCGTGCGCGATTGCGTTCAGCCAGACGGTTATTTTTGTCCAGCACGTCAATTTCCACTTCCAGCATCCGACGCTGGCTCATGCCCGGCGCGTGAGTGCCTGCTTCTCCGTGACCGTAATGCAGGTCGCCTTCTTCAGTCTGGCTGGGGGTAAATTCAGGCGCTTTAATGCCGGTGATTTTCATTTTCGGGCGTGCTGCCGGGGCAAAAGGCGCGCTACGAAACGCGGAATGAGGGTTATGTTCATCACCCTCGATATACAGGTTGCCTTCACCGCAACCGCATGTTGTACACATCGCTCACTCCTGGTCTATTTCTATCCGCCGAATCTGTAAACCGTCGTCTGCCACAATGCGCAGCATGTCACCATGACACTGTGGACAGCGGCGGACGCGCTGGGTCAGTAGCGTCACATACTGTTGGCATGTTTCACACCAGCATTCGGCCTCTTGTTCTTCGAGGTGCAGTTTACAACCTTCCGCCACGCTGCCGCGGCAAACCAGATCAAAACAAAAGGCAAGAGAGCTGGTTTCGACACAAGAAAATGCGCCAATTTTGAGCCAGACCCCAGTTACGCGTTTTGCGCCATGCTTTGCGGCCTGCTGTTCGATCAATTCCAGTGCCCGTTGGCAGAGGGTTATTTCGTGCATATCGCCTCCCATTAACTATTGCCAGCTATAAGCAATAATTGTGCCAGCGTTGATTATCGCTGCGGTGAATAATGTCGATGATGTCGAAATGACACGTCGACACGGCGTCGAAATTCAGTGGAATCATAAAAAATACTTAAATAACAATGGGTTAAAAATTGGCACAAAAAATGCTTGAGGGCAGGCATCTCTGTTAAACGGGTAACCTGACAATGACTATTTGGGAAATAAGCGAGAAAGCCGATTACATCGCACAGCGGCATCGTCGCCTACAGGACCAGTGGCATATTTACTGCAATTCGCTGGTTCAGGGGATCACGTTATCAAAAGCGCGTTTGCATCACGCTATGAGCTGCGCGCCAGATAAAGAACTCTGTTTCGTTCTTTTTGAGCATTTTCGAATTTACGTCACCCTCGGGGATGGTTTTAACAGCCACACCATCGAGTACTACGTTGAAACGAAAGACGGCGAAGATAAACAGCAGATTGCACAGGCTCAGTTGGGCATTGACGGCATGATTGATGGCAAGGTCAACATCCGCAATCGCGAACAAGTGCTGGAACACTATCTCGAAAAAATCGCTGGCGTTTACGACAGCTTATACACCGCCATTGAAAAAAATACCCCGGTGAATTTAAGCCAACTGGTAAAGGGACAAAGCTCGGCAGCATGAGCTGAGGCTTTGCCTGTGTTGCAGGCGTCATGCCTGTTTGGGGATGGGCGTGTCGATGAGTGTCGAAAATGACATTTCATCGGCATGTTTTCGTCAAAAATGACAATCACCTGAGGAATGCCTGGTGAATCGTTTTGTAATTGCTGACTCCACGCTCTGTATCGGCTGCCACACCTGTGAAGCAGCCTGTTCAGAGACGCATCGCCAGCACGGCCTGCAATCTATGCCGCGCCTGCGAGTGATGCTGAATGATAAAGAATCTGCACCGCAGCTTTGCCATCACTGCGAAGATGCGCCCTGTGCGGTGGTCTGCCCGGTTAACGCTATCACCCGCGTTGATGGCGCAGTCCAGCTTAATGAAAGTCTGTGCGTAAGCTGCAAACTGTGCGGCATTGCCTGTCCGTTTGGCGCAATCGAATTTTCCGGCAGCCGTCCGCTGGATATTCCGGCAAACGCCAATACCGCGAAAGCGCCACCGGCACCGCCTGCTCCGGCGCGTGTCAGCACGTTGCTTGACTGGGTGCCGGGTATTCGCGCAATCGCCGTCAAATGTGACCTCTGTAGTTTTGATGAACAAGGTCCGGCCTGCGTGCGGATGTGCCCGACCAAAGCCCTGCATCTGGTGGATAACACCGATATCGCCCGCGTCAGCAAGCGTAAGCGTGAGCTGACTTTTAACACGGACTTTGGCGATCTCACCTTGTTTCAGCAGGCTCAAAGTGGAGAGGCTAAATGAGCGCAATTTCACTGATCAATAGCGGCGTGGCGTGGTTTGCCGCCGCCGCTGTTCTGGCATTTCTCTTTTCTTTTCATAAGGCGCTAAGTGGCTGGATTGCCGGGATTGGCGGCGCGGTCGGTAGCCTGTACACGGCTGCTGCAGGGTTCACCGTGCTGACTGGCGCGGTCGGCGTGAGCGGTGCGCTGTCGCTGGTGAGTTTTGATATCCAAATTTCCCCGCTTAACGCGATTTGGCTGATTACCCTTGGTCTGTGCGGCCTGTTTGTCAGCCTCTACAACATTGACTGGCATCGCCATGCGCAGGTGAAATGCAACGGCTTGCAGATCAATATGTTGATGGCTGCCGCCGTGTGCGCTGTCATCGCCAGTAACCTGGGCATGTTCGTGGTAATGGCTGAAATCATGGCCCTGTGCGCGGTGTTCCTCACCAGTAATAGCAAAGAGGGCAAACTGTGGTTTGCGCTGGGGCGTCTTGGCACTTTGCTGCTGGCGATCGCTTGCTGGCTGGTGTGGCAGCGTTATGGCACGCTGGATTTGCGCCTGTTGGATATGCGCGTGCAACAACTGCCGCTCGGTTCCGATATCTGGCTGCTTGGCGTGATTGGCTTTGGCCTGCTGGCCGGGATTATCCCACTGCATGGTTGGGTGCCGCAGGCTCATGCCAACGCCTCTGCGCCAGCGGCAGCGCTGTTTTCCACGGTAGTGATGAAAATAGGCCTGCTGGGTATTTTAACTCTGTCGCTGCTGGGGGGTAACGCGCCGCTGTGGTGGGGGATTGCGCTGCTGGTGCTCGGCATGATCACCGCGTTCGTCGGCGGTCTGTATGCACTGATGGAGCACAATATCCAGCGTCTGCTGGCTTACCACACGCTGGAAAATATCGGCATTATCCTGCTGGGGCTGGGCGCTGGTGTAACGGGTATCGCGCTTGAACAACCGGCGCTGATTGCCCTTGGCCTGGTCGGTGGTCTGTACCATCTGCTTAACCATAGCCTGTTCAAAAGCGTACTGTTCCTCGGCGCGGGTAGCGTCTGGTTCCGTACTGGTCATCGCGATATCGAAAAACTGGGCGGAATTGGCAAGAAAATGCCGGTTATCTCCATCGCCATGTTAGTCGGGCTGATGGCAATGGCGGCGCTGCCGCCGCTGAACGGGTTTGCCGGTGAATGGGTTATCTATCAATCCTTCTTCAAACTGAGCAATAGCGGCGCGTTTGTTGCCCGTCTGCTGGGGCCGCTGCTCGCTGTGGGTCTGGCAATTACCGGTGCGCTGGCGGTGATGTGTATGGCGAAAGTCTATGGCGTAACCTTCCTCGGCGCACCGCGTACCAAAGAAGCTGAAAACGCCACCTGTGCGCCGATCCTGATGAGCGTAAGTGTGGTGGCACTGGCGATTTGCTGCGTGATTGGCGGTGTTGCTGCGCCGTGGCTGCTGCCGATGCTGTCTGCTGCTGTACCTCTGCCGCTGGAGCCTGCTAACACCACCGTTTCTCAACCGATGATCACGTTGCTGCTGATTGCCTGCCCGCTGCTGCCATTCATCATTATGGCGATTTGCAAAGGCGACCGTCTGCCGTCACGTTCCCGTGGCGCGGCATGGGTGTGTGGCTATGACCACGAAAAATCAATGGTGATTACTGCTCACGGTTTTGCCATGCCGGTGAAACAGGCGTTTGCGCCGGTGCTGAAACTGCGCAAAGTGCTGAATCCGGTGTCGCTGGTGCCGGGCTGGCAGAGCGAGGGAAGTGCGTTGCTGTTCCGCCGGATGGCGCTGGTTGAACTGGCGGTACTGGTGGTGATTATTGTTTCACGAGGAGCCTGAGAATGAGTGTTTTGTATCCGTTAATTCAGGCGCTGGTGTTATTTGCCGTTGCGCCGCTGCTCTCCGGTATTACCCGCGTGGCGCGCGCCCGTCTGCATAACCGTCGCGGACCAGGCGTGCTGCAGGAGTATCGCGACATTATCAAACTGCTGGGTCGCCAGAGCGTTGGCCCGGATGCCTCTGGCTGGGTGTTTCGCCTGACGCCGTATGTGATGGTGGGCGTCATGCTGACTATCGCCACTGCGTTACCGGTAGTGACCGTCGGTTCTCCGCTGCCGCAACTGGGTGATTTGATCACCTTACTGTATCTCTTCGCTATCGCGCGTTTCTTCTTTGCCATTTCCGGTCTGGATACCGGTAGCCCGTTTACCGCTATCGGCGCGAGCCGTGAAGCGATGCTGGGTGTGCTGGTTGAGCCGATGCTGCTGCTTGGGCTGTGGGTCGCCGCACAGGTTGCCGGTTCCACCAACATCAGCAACATCACCGACACCGTTTATCACTGGCCGCTGAGCCAAAGTATTCCACTGGTGCTGGCGCTCTGCGCCTGTGCATTCGCCACCTTTATCGAAATGGGCAAACTGCCGTTCGACCTGGCGGAAGCCGAGCAGGAGTTGCAGGAAGGGCCGCTCTCTGAATACAGCGGTAGCGGCTTTGGCGTAATGAAATGGGGTATCAGCCTGAAACAACTGGTGGTGTTGCAGATGTTCGTCGGGGTGTTTATCCCGTGGGGACAAATGGAAATCTTCACCGCCGGTGGGCTGCTGCTGGCATTGGTGATTGCCATCGTCAAACTGGTGGTCGGTGTACTGGTTATCGCGCTATTCGAAAACAGCATGGCCCGTCTGCGTCTTGATATTACTCCGCGCATGACCTGGGCTGGTTTTGGTTTTGCATTTTTAGCGTTCGTCTCCTTGCTGGCGGCGTGATTAAAGAGAGTTTGAGCATGTCTGAAGAAAAATTAGGTCAACATTATCTCGCCGCGCTGAATGAGGCATTTCCGGGCGTCGTGCTGGACCACGCCTGGCAGACCAAAGATCAGCTTACCGTTACCGTAAAGGTGAACTACCTGCCGGAAGTGGTGGAGTTTCTCTACTACAAACAGGGTGGCTGGCTGTCGGTGCTGTTTGGTAACGACGAGCGCAAACTGAATGGCCATTATGCCGTTTACTACGTGCTGTCGATGGAGAAGGGCACCAGGTGCTGGATAACCGTGCGTGTCGAAGTTGACGCCAACAAACCAGAATATCCGTCCGTGACGCCGCGCGTTCCGGCGGCGGTGTGGGGCGAGCGTGAAGTGCGCGATATGTACGGTTTGATTCCGGTTGGCCTGCCGGATGAACGTCGTCTGGTGCTGCCGGATGACTGGCCGGATGAACTCTACCCGCTGCGTAAAGACAGCATGGATTATCGTCAGCGTCCGGCACCGACCACCGATGCTGAAACCTACGAGTTCATCAACGAACTGGGTGATAAGAAAAATAACGTTGTACCGATTGGTCCGCTACATGTCACTTCTGACGAACCGGGGCACTTCCGTCTGTTCGTCGATGGCGAAAACATTATCGACGCCGACTACCGCCTGTTCTACGTCCATCGTGGCATGGAAAAACTGGCGGAAACCCGCATGGGTTATAACGAAGTGACGTTCCTCTCTGACCGTGTTTGCGGGATCTGCGGCTTCGCCCACAGCACCGCCTACACCACGTCGGTGGAAAACGCGATGGGCATTCAGGTACCAGAGCGTGCGCAGATGATCCGCGCCATTCTGCTGGAAGTGGAACGTCTGCACTCGCATCTGCTCAACCTCGGCCTTGCCTGCCACTTTACTGGCTTTGACTCCGGCTTTATGCAGTTCTTCCGCGTGCGCGAATCCTCCATGAAAATGGCGGAGATCCTCACCGGGGCGCGTAAAACTTACGGTCTGAACTTGATCGGCGGGATTCGCCGCGATCTACTGAAAGATGACATGATCCAGACCCGCCAACTGGCGCAGCAAATGCGTCGTGAAGTGCGGGAACTGGTGGATGTGCTGCTGAGTACGCCAAACATGGAACAGCGCACCGTCGGAATTGGTCGTCTTGATCCAGAAATCGCCCGCGACTTCAGTAACGTTGGGCCGATGGTTCGCGCCAGCGGCCACGCTCGTGATACCCGTGCCGATCACCCGTTTGTTGGTTATGGCTTGCTGCCGATGGAAGTACACAGCGAACAGGGTTGTGACGTTATTTCGCGCCTGAAAGTGCGTATCAACGAAGTCTTTACTTCGCTCAATATGATCGACTACGGCCTGGATAACTTGCCAGGTGGCCCGCTGGCGGTGGAAGGATTCACCTATATTCCACACCGTTTTGCGTTGGGCTTTGCCGAAGCGCCGCGTGGTGATGATATTCACTGGAGCATGACCGGTGACAACCAGAAGCTGTACCGCTGGCGCTGCCGCGCGGCAACCTACGCTAACTGGCCGACTCTACGCTATATGCTGCGTGGCAACACCGTTTCTGATGCACCGCTGATTATCGGTAGCCTCGACCCTTGCTACTCCTGTACCGACCGCATGACCGTGGTCGATGTGCGTAAGAAGAAGAGCAAAGTGGTGCCGTACAAAGAACTTGAGCGCTACAGCATTGAGCGTAAAAACTCGCCGCTGAAATAAGGAATCGCCATGTTTACCTTTATCAAAAAAGTCATCAAAACCGGCACGGCGACCTCGTCTTATCCGCTGGAGCCGATTGCGGTTGATAAAAACTTCCGTGGTAAGCCAGAGCAGAACCCGCAGCAGTGCATCGGCTGTGCGGCCTGTGTCAATGCCTGCCCGTCAAACGCCTTAACGGTTGAAACCGACCTCGCCACTGGTGAGCTGGCGTGGCAGTTCAATCTTGGTCGTTGCATCTTCTGTGGCCGCTGCGAAGAAGTCTGCCCGACAGCGGCGATTAAACTGTCGCAAGAGTACGAACTGGCAGTGTGGAAGAAAGAAGACTTCCTGCAACAGTCCCGTTTCGCGCTGTGCAACTGCCGCGTCTGCAATCGTCCTTTCGCCGTACAGAAAGAGATCGACTACGCCATTGCGCTGCTTAAGCACAACGGCGACAGCCGCGCGGAAAACCACCGCGAAAGCTTTGAGACTTGCCCGGAATGTAAGCGCCAGAAATGCCTGGTGCCGTCCGACCGTATTGAACTGACTCGCCATATGAAAGAGGCCATCTGATGAGCAATTTATTAGGCCCCCGTGACGCCAACGGCATTCCGGTCCCGATGACGGTGGATGAATCCATCGCCAGCATGAAGGCGTCGTTACTGAAAAAAATCAAACGTTCTGCCTACGTTTACCGCGTGGACTGTGGCGGCTGTAACGGCTGTGAAATCGAAATTTTTGCCACGCTTTCGCCGCTGTTCGATGCAGAACGCTTCGGCATTAAAGTCGTTCCGTCCCCGCGTCATGCGGATATTTTGCTATTTACCGGCGCGGTCACCCGTGCAATGCGATCCCCTGCGCTGCGTGCGTGGCAGTCCGCGCCGGACCCGAAAATCTGTATCTCCTACGGTGCCTGCGGTAACAGCGGCGGCATTTTTCACGATCTCTACTGCGTGTGGGGCGGTACAGATAAAATCGTCCCGGTGGATGTCTACATTCCGGGTTGCCCGCCAACGCCTGCCGCCACGCTGTACGGCTTTGCGATGGCGCTCGGTTTGCTGGAACAGAAAATCCACGCCCGTGGCCCCGGCGAACTGGATGAACAACCGGCAGAAATCCTGCACCCGGAAATGGTGCAGCCGCTGCGCGTAAAAGTGGATCGCGAAGCGCGCCGCCTGGCGGGTTACCGTTACGGTCGCCAGATTGCTGATGATTTCCTGACGCAGTTAGGGCAGGGCGAAGAGCAGGTTGCACGCTGGCTGGAGGCGGAAAACGATCCGCGTCTGAACGAGATTGTCAGCCATCTGAATCATGTTGTTGAAGAGGCGCGTATCCGATGAGTGAAAAGGTGGTGTTCAGTCAACTGAGCCGTAAATTTATTGATGAGAACGATGCCACGCCTTCTGAGGCGCAGCAGGTGGTCTATTACAGCCTGGCGATTGGTCACCACCTTGGGGTTATCGATTGCCTGGAAGCGGCGCTTACCTGCCCGTGGGATGAATACCTGGCATGGATTGCGACACTGGAGGCGGGCAGCGAAGCCCGCCGAAAAATGGAAGGCGTGCCGAAATACGGTGAGATCGTCATCGACATTAACCATGTGCCGATGCTGGCCAATGCATTCGATAAAGCCCGGGCAGCGCAAACTTCGCAGCAGAAGGAATGGAGTACAATGCTGTTAAGTATGCTGCATGATATTCATCAGGAAAACGCCATCTATTTGATGGTGAGGAGATTGCGTGACTGACGTTTTACTTTGTGTTGGCAATAGCATGATGGGCGATGATGGCGCGGGCCCGTTGCTGGCAGAAAAGTGCGCCGCCGCGCCGAAAGGTAACTGGGTGGTGATTGACGGCGGTAGCGCACCGGAAAACGACATTGTCGCCATCCGCGAGCTGCGCCCGACACGACTGCTGATTGTCGACGCCACTGATATGGGGCTAAACCCCGGCGAGATCCGCATCATCGACCCGGATGACATCGCTGAGATGTTTATGATGACGACCCATAACATGCCGTTGAATTACCTTATCGACCAATTGAAAGAAGATATTGGCGAAGTGATTTTCCTCGGCATCCAGCCGGATATCGTCGGCTTTTACTACCCGATGACCCAGCCGATTAAAGATGCGGTGGAAACCGTTTATCAACGGCTGGAAGGCTGGGAAGGAAACGGCGGATTTGCGCAGTTAGCGGCGGAAGAAGAGTAGTTCTTCGTTAAGGAATTCAGGGAATTGAAAATCAGGACAGGGATGTGCGCTTTTTTATTGGGCTTTGTGCTGCCTGCGCAGGCCACCAGCTTTACCGAATATCTGCCGATGAGTGACAGCGAATACGCGCAAAAGCGTGCGCTGAAATCTCTCCTGACCATGCCTTATTTTACCGATCAAAACTGGCATTTTAGAAAAGTGGGCGTTGCTGGCGTGACGCTTGAGAAGATGCCAAATGAAGAGGATTACTGGCAATTAACCGCTAAAGACCGCGCTGGTAAATCCTGGTTTGTGCCTGTGGGTGTGCTGCAAAATATGGCGGGTAATGCGCAATTTTACCGTGCTGACCTCGATCGTAATGGCATTCAGGATTTGGTTATCTGGCGAGGCGTTTCGGGAAACGGGCTGGCGCCTTCCTCGTTTTTGATCCTGATGACCTTTAATCAGCAAGGTCGCCCGTGTGTTTTCCAGGTCGATGGTTTTTACACCGCAAGCAAAACTGGCGTAGATGATTTGCTGGATTTGCAAGGCAATGGTCACACGCAATTGCTGGATATGCAGTTTGATTCTGGTTACTGGATAACCAGTCTGTATCAGGTAAAAGACGCCAAATGGCAGCGCGTTCACGGCTGGTTTGGCAAGTTAAGCTATCCCGCTCTCACGCGTTTTGCTTATACCCCCAACCGTAAACTCATCATCAAACCCATCGCCGGGCGCGACCCGCAAACGGAAGATCTGGCGCTGACGCAGCGTTGTTTGATAAAGGGGGATGTGCTTGATGGGGTGAATCAGCTCTGACAGCAAACGCTAAATTGCCTGATGTGCTACGTTTATCGGGCCTGGATGGTTCGTGCGACGTGTAAGCTGCATCCGGCAGGGTTGCCTAATCTAAATCTTCACCATTACTGGCAATCACTTTTTTATACTGGCGACGATAAAACATTCATCAGAAAATTGATTCACTGCGATTCTCTCATTGCCTTACCGTCATCACATGTCATCGTCACTAGTGTCGATGACAGTGTTTTTGTCGGCCCCAGAAAATTATTTTCCTTATATAACAGCAAATTAAAAACTGGCATGATTTATGAATGTATCGGCGCATTAACTGTCATTGCTGGAGAATTTGATGAACCGTTTCATCATTGCTGACGCGAGTAAATGTATTGGTTGCCGTACCTGTGAAGTAGCATGCGTGGTTTCTCATCAGGAAAATCAGGATTGCGCTTCGCTGACTCCGGAAACTTTTTTACCGCGTATCCATGTCATTAAAGGTGTGAACATTTCCACTGCTACTGTTTGTCGTCAGTGTGAAGATGCTCCGTGCGCTAATGTCTGCCCGAATGGTGCTATCAGCCGTGATAAAGGGTTTGTTCATGTCATGCAGGAACGCTGCATTGGTTGCAAAACCTGCGTTGTGGCTTGCCCGTACGGCGCGATGGAAGTGGTGGTGCGTCCGGTGATTCGCAACAGCGGCGCGGGGCTGAATGTACGTGCCGATAAAGCCGAAGCCAATAAATGCGATCTGTGTAACCACCGTGAAGACGGCCCTGCGTGTATGGCTGCGTGCCCGACGCATGCGCTGATTTGTGTCGATCGTAATAAACTTGAGCAACTGAGCGCAGAAAAACGCCGCCGCACGGCGATGATGTTCTAAAAATCTTACATAACTATTCTGGCATCAAAGGAATTCCCCGAAATATTCGTAGAATACGGAGCGGGCGATATTGCTGACCTGTGACTACCGGATGCGATGCTGTCGCATCCGGTAGGGTGGGTTATGGATTCATGATGGCGGGAATAACTCAATGGCAAAAAACACATCTTGCGGTGTTCAACTGCGTATTCGTGGCAAAGTGCAGGGCGTTGGTTTTCGTCCGTTTGTCTGGCAACTGGCACAGCAATTAAATCTTCACGGCGATGTCTGTAATGACGGCGATGGCGTGGAAGTCCGGCTGCTGGAAGATCCGCAAACGTTTCTTGTTCAATTGCATCAACACTGCCCGCCGCTGGCGCGTATTGATAGCGTTGAGCGTGAGCCGTTTATCTGGTCACAACTGCCCACTGAGTTCACTATCCGCCAGAGCACAGGCGGCACCATGAATACGCAAATTGTTCCGGATGCCGCCACGTGCCCTGCCTGTCTTGCTGAAATGAATACCCTGGGCGAACGGCGTTATCGTTATCCGTTTATCAACTGTACCCACTGCGGCCCGCGTTTCACCATTATTCGCGCGATGCCTTATGACCGCCCATTTACCGTGATGGCAGCGTTTCCGTTATGTCCGGCCTGTGACAAAGAATACCGCGACCCGCTCGATCGTCGCTTCCATGCCCAGCCGGTGGCTTGCCCGGAATGTGGTCCGCATCTTGAATGGGTAAGTAATGATGTACATGCCAAACAAGAGGCTGCTTTACAGGCTGCTATAGCACAGTTAAAAGCGGGAAAAATCGTCGCCATCAAAGGGATTGGCGGATTTCATCTCGCCTGTGATGCACGTAACAGTGACGCGATAGCAACACTACGAGCGTGCAAACATCGCCCGGCGAAACCGCTGGCGGTTATGTTGCCAACGGTAGAAAACCTACCAGAGGCTGTCCGTCAGTTGCTCACCACGCCTGCCGCGCCGATTGTGCTGGTGGATAAAAAATACGTTCCCGAACTTTGTGACGATATTGCCCCATGCCTTAACGAAGTTGGGGTGATGTTGCCTGCGAATCCACTGCAACATTTGTTGTTGCAGGAACTGCAATGCCCGCTGGTGATGACCTCCGGCAACCTGAGTGGCAAACCTCCGGCTATCAGCAATGAACAGGCGCTGGAGGATTTGCAGGACATTGCCGACGGATTCTTGTTGCATAACCGCGATATTGTGCAGCGGATGGATGACTCGGTAGTGCGCGAAAGTGGCGAAATGTTGCGCCGTTCGCGTGGCTATGTACCGGATGCGCTGGCTTTGCCGCCGGGTTTTAAAAATGTGCCGCCGATGCTGTGTCTTGGCGCAGATCTGAAAAACACCTTCAGCCTGGTGCGCGGTGAACAAGCCGTGTTGAGTCAGCATCTGGGCGATTTAAGCGACGATGGTATCCAGATGCAGTGGCGCGAAGCGTTACGCCTGATGCAGAACATCTACGATTTCACCCCGCAATGTGTTGTGCATGACGCGCATCCGGGCTATGTCTCCAGCCAGTGGGCGAGTGAAATGAATCTGCCGACGCAAACGGTGTTGCATCATCATGCTCATGCGGCGGCGTGTCTGGCGGAGCATAACTGGCCGCTGGATGGCGGTGATGTCATTGCTTTGACGCTTGACGGTATCGGTATGGGCGAGAACGGCGCTTTGTGGGGCGGCGAGTGCCTGCGGGTGAACTATCGTGAATGCGAGCGCCTGGGCGGCTTGCCTGCAGTGGCGCTTCCTGGTGGTGATCTTGCCGCAAAGCAGCCGTGGCGTAACCTGCTGGCGCAGTGCCTGCGCTTTGTGCCGGAGTGGCAGAATTATCCTGAAACGGTAAGTGTGCAACAGCAAAACTGGAGCGTGCTGGCGCGGGCCATTGAACGAGGCATTAACGCGCCGCTGGCGTCATCGTGCGGGCGTTTGTTCGATGCCGTGGCGGCGGCGCTGGGCTGTGCGCCAGCCACGTTAAGTTATGAAGGGGAAGCGGCTTGTACGCTGGAGGCGCTGGCGTCTTCATGCCACGGCGTGAAGCATCCGGTGACAATGCCGTTGGTCAATAATCACCTGGATCTCGCCATTTTCTGGCGGCAGTGGCTGAACTGGCAAGCTCCGGTTAATCAACGGGCGTGGGCGTTTCATGATGCGCTGGCGCAGGGGTTTGCCGAGTTGATGCGCGAGCAGGCTACGATGCGCGGTATCACTACGCTGGTATTCAGCGGCGGGGTTATTCATAACCGCCTGCTGCGTGCACGTCTGGCGCATTATCTCGCTGATTTCACATTGCTTTTCCCGCAGAGTTTACCTGCGGGTGATGGTGGATTATCTCTGGGGCAGGGGGTTATTGCTGCGGCTCGCTGGCTGGCGGAAGAAGTCCAGAACGGATAAAACGTGTTGCATTTGGACACCATTGCCGGATGCGGCGTAAACGCCTTATCCGGCCTACACATGTGCTCCCCGTAGGTCGAATAAGACGCGCCAGCGTCGCATCCGGCATTTTGGGCACAGTAGGCGGATGCGTCATGAACGTATTATGTGACCAACATATACGCTCTCTGTAGGTCGGATAAGGCGCGCCAGCGTCGCATCCGACATTTTGGGCACAGTAGGCGGATGCGGCGTAAACGCCTTATCCGGCCTACACATGTGCTCCCCGTAGGTCGAATAAGACGCGCCAGCGTCGCATCCGGCATTTTGGGCACAGTAGGCGGATGCGTCATGAACGCATTATGTGACCAACATATACGCTCCCCGTAGGTCGAATAAGACGCGCCAGCGTCGCATCCGGCATTTTGGGCACAGTAGGCGGATGCGTCATGAACGCATTATGTGACCAACATATACGCTCTCTGTAGGTCGGATAAGGCGCGCCAGCGTCGCATCCGACATTTTGGGCACAGTAGGCGGATGCGTCATGAACGCATTATGTGATCAACATATGCGCTCTCCGTAGGTCGGATAAGGCGCTCGCGCCGCATCCGACAACCGTGTTGCCTGATGCGACGCTGGCATTTTGGGCACAGTAGCCAGATGCGCCTACACCGGTAACGTTTTCAACAATCCAAACGCCTCTTTCATCCGATCTTCACTGACCACAAAGGCACGTAACTGATCGGTATCGTCCAGACCGCGTGCCACCATTCCCTGGTTTTCGGCACAAATCTGCCAGCGTAAATCCCGACGCTGGGTTTCCCCTGCCAGATGCAGTGGTAACTCCGGCGTTTTGATTTTTACCAGCATCGCCGGTAGTTTCAGAGGCGTATTAGCGCCGAGCAGATTTTTTGCCAGCATCATTGCGCTAAGTTGAATCGGCTGCAGAAACGGCAATACCTGACCGTTAATTTCCGCGCAATCGCCCAGCGCGTAAATATCGGCATTGCTGGTTTGCAGATAACTATCGACGCAAACGCCGCGATTAATCGTCAGCCCGGCGCGTCGTGCCAGGGCGGTTTCCGGGCGCAGCCCGGTGGCGGCAATCACCGCATCCACTTCGATGCTGCGCTGGCGGTCCAGGGTTGCACGGATGCCAGAATCCGTTTTTTCCAGCGCCAGTAACTGAGATTTCAACAGCAGATGGACGCCCATCTCCGTCAACCGATGTTGTAAGCGACTGCTTACTTCCGGTGGCATTAACGATGCCAGAATACTGGCGGCGTTGTCGATCAGCGTGACTGCTTTGCCTGCCCGACAAAAATCCATCGCCAGTTCGCTACCAATCAGGCCGCCACCGACAATCAACACGCGCTGCGCTTCCCGTAGTTGCGTTTCACAGGCGCGATACTCTTGCTGACTATTTAAAGTAAGCATTAACTCACGCCCAGGCACCGGCGGGACGAAGGCGCTGGCACCGATTGCCAGCACTAACTTGTCGTACTGCCACTGATTATTCTGGCTTTTCACCACATGGGCTTCGGCATCAATATCCGTCACCCAGGTTTGTGGAAACAGGCGCAGATTAAACTGTTCGGCAAATTCTCCCGCCGTCTGGCGGGTAAGGTCGTCGGCACGTTGTCCCTGACTGATAACATGGCTGAGATCAGGTTTGTTGTACTCATCCATGCTATCGGCAGCAATCAGGGTTAATGGAATACTGGCGTCCTGTTTGCGAATATTTTTCACCAGTTGGCGGGCGGCGAAGCCCGAACCAATGATCACAATACCGTTGCTCATTTTGCCTCCGATGCCAGTTCATCAAAGACGTCTTTGCCGAGGGAACATTCCGGGCACAGGAAGTTATCCGGAACTTCACTCCACGGCGTTCCCGGCGCGACGTCCTGCATTGGCTCGCCTTTTGCTGGATCGTAAATCCACTGGCAGACGCTGCACTGCATCCGTGGGCCGAGGTCGGTTGTTGTGGTGGCACTGGTTTCTTCTTTAACCACCGTATTCACTGTGCTCTGCGGCAGCGGCGCGAGCGCCCACTGACGGGCGATTTCACGACCGTGTTCACGACATAACTCCAGCGCGTCCTGATCCGGTCGCCATTTGGCTTTCAGACTAAGTGACATTTCGAAGCCTGCATCCTGCAAGCGCGTAGAAAGACGATCAACCGCACCGCCGCTCCAGCCGTGGGAGCCGAAAGCGCTGGCGCGTTTGTTACGGAAGCGCAATCCGGTCATCTCCTCCACCAGCCCGGCGATTTTCGGCATCATTACGTTATTCATCGTCGAAGTCCCAACCAGCACGCCTTTTGAGCGGAAGACATTGGTCAGGATTTCGTTTTTATCGCTCCGGGCGACGTTGAAAATTTTCACCGCTACGCGCGGGTCGGTTTCTGCAATCCCCTGGGCGATAGCGTCAGCCATCATGCGGGTGTTATTCGACATGGTGTCGTAGAAAATAGTGATCCTGTCTTCCTGATAATCCGCCGCCCATTTCAGGTACAGCTCGACAATCTGCGTCGGGTTATCGCGCCACACCACACCGTGAGAGGTGGCAATCATATCGACCGGCAAGTTAAAGCCCAGAATCTCGGTGATTTTGGGGGTTACCAGGCGGCTGAACGGCGTCAGGATATTGGCGTAGTAACGCTGGCACTGTTCGAAAAGCTCGGTCTGATCCACTTCATCGTTGAACAGATGCTCGTCGCAGTAGTGCTGACCAAAGGCATCGTTACTGAACAGCACCGCGTCGCCTGTCAGGTAAGTCATCATGCTGTCCGGCCAGTGGAGCATTGGTGTTTCGACAAAAATGAGCTGTTTGCCGTTACCGATATCCAGCGTGTCGCCGGTTTTCACCACGTTGAAATTCCACTCCGGATGATGGTGATGACCATTAATTGAGTCGATGGCGTTGGCAGTACAGTAGATTGGCGTATCCGGAATTTGCGCCATCAGTTCGGTCAGCGCCCCGGCGTGGTCTTCTTCTGCATGGTTAATTACGATGTAATCGATATCTGCCAGATCGATTTCATTACGCAGGTTCTGCACAAATTCGCGGCTGAATTTATGGTCGACAGTGTCGATTAGCACGTTTTTTTCTTCGCGAATGAGGTAGCTGTTGTAGCTGCTGCCGCGCAGCGTTTTATATTCTGTGCCGTGAAAATCACGCACTTCCCAGTCACGTTGACCAACCCAATGAATGTTATTTTTCACCACAATAGACATAGCAACCTCAATTTATTCAGCGTGTTCTAAAAAGATGTCTTGTTAATTGCAGATTGCGTGCCAGTTTTTTATCTAATTGTTTTTACTCTATAAATTAATTTATGCTCATTAATGAGTAGTCAAAATGACTATTAATCAGATGGTCGATATGACAATATCTATAGTCAAATTGACAGTGAGGCAAAGATGAGTTTTTCCGTTGATGTGCTGGCGAATATCGCCATCGAATTGCAGCGCGGGATTGGCCATCAGGATCGTTTTCAACGCCTGATTACCACGCTGCGTCAGGTGCTGGAGTGTGATGCGTCAGCGTTGCTGCGCTACGATTCGCGGCAATTTATTCCGCTCGCCATCGACGGGCTGGCAAAAGATGTGCTCGGCAGACGCTTTGCGCTGGAAGGGCATCCGCGGCTGGAAGCGATTGCCCGCGCCGGGGACGTGGTGCGTTTTCCTGCAGACAGCGAATTACCCGATCCCTATGACGGTTTGATTCCCGGGCAGGAGAGTCTGAAGGTTCATGCCTGTGTTGGTCTGCCATTGTTTGCCGGGCAAAACCTGATTGGCGCATTGACGCTCGACGGGATGCAGCCCGATCAGTTCGATGTTTTCAGCGATGAAGAGTTACGGCTGATTGCCGCGCTGGCGGCGGGGGCGTTAAGCAATGCGTTGCTGATTGAACAACTGGAAAGCCAGAATATGTTGCCGGGTCATGCCGTGCCGTTTGAAGCGGTGAAAGAGATGCAGATGATTGGCCTGTCGCCAGGTATGACGCAACTGAAAAAAGAGATTGAGATTGTGGCAGCGTCCGATCTCAACGTCTTAATTAGCGGTGAGACGGGAACAGGTAAGGAGCTGGTGGCGAAAGCGATTCATGAAGCCTCGCCGCGGGCGGTGAATCCGCTGGTTTATCTCAACTGCGCCGCACTGCCGGAAAGCGTGGCGGAAAGTGAGCTGTTCGGGCATGTGAAAGGGGCGTTTACCGGCGCTATCAGTAACCGCAGTGGTAAGTTTGAAATGGCGGATAACGGTACGCTGTTTCTGGATGAGATCGGTGAGTTGTCGTTGGCATTGCAGGCCAAGCTACTGCGGGTGTTGCAGTATGGCGATATTCAGCGCGTTGGCGATGACCGCAGTTTGCGGGTGGATGTGCGCGTACTGGCAGCGACTAACCGCGACTTGCACGAAGAAGTACTGGCAGGGCGATTTCGCGCCGATTTATTCCATCGCCTGAGTGTGTTTCCGCTTTCCGTGCCGCCGCTACGTGAGCGGGGCGATGACGTTATTTTGCTGGCGGGTTATTTCTGCGAGCAGTGCCGTCTGCGACTGGGACTTTCTCGCGTGGTGTTGAGCGCCAGTGCGCGGAATTTATTGCAACACTACCGTTTTCCGGGAAACGTGCGCGAACTGGAACATGCTATTCATCGGGCGGTAGTGCTGGCGAGAGCGACCCGCAGCGGTGATGAAGTGATTCTTGAGGCGCAACATTTTGCTTTTCCTGAGGTGACGTTGCCGTCGCCAGAAGTGACGACAGTGCCCGTCGTTAAACAAAACCTGCGTGAAGCGACAGAAGAGTTCCAGCGCGAAACCATTCGCCAGGCGCTGGCACAAAATAATCACAATTGGGCCGCCTGTGCGCGGATGCTGGAAATCGACGTCGCCAACCTGCATCGGCTGGCGAAACGTCTGGGATTGAAGGATTAAATAATCCCGGCCTGATAGAAATCCTGCAGGTTAATCGCGCCGGCGAGTTTACCGTTTTCATCTACCACCGGTGCGGCGGTGATTTTGCGCTTCATCAGGATCTCTTTGGCGTCAATGGCGCGGCTTTGTGCCTGTAATGTGGTGCCACCAGCCGTCATCGCTTCATTAACGGGCGTGGTGAGTGCACCAGCGCCAACCAGCCAGCGACGTAAATCGCCGTCGGTAAAGACGCCTTTCACCAGTCGTTGATCATCACACACTGCCACCAGCCCTAACCCGGTGCGGCTGAGTTCCAGCATCGCGTCCATCACGCTGGCGGTTAACGCCACCTGCGGGACAGCATCATCACGGCGCATCAGATGATGCACTTTGTTCAGCAAGCGAGCGCCCAGCGCGCCGGCTGGATGGGAGCGGGCAAAATCTTCTTCATTAAACCCACGCGCCTGCATGACCGCCATCGCCAGCGCATCGCCCATCATCAGGGTATTGACGGTGCTGGAAGTCGGCGCAAGGTGCATCGGGCAGGCTTCGCGTTCTACGGAAATATCCAGCACCGCTTTCGCCGCCAGACCCAGCGGTGACGTCGGTTTACCGGTCATTGCCAGCAGAGCAATAGATTTGTCTTCCAGACGCGGAATAATCAGATCCAGTTCCTTTGCGCCACCGGAGTACGAGATAAACAGCATTACATCGCGGCTTTCAATCATCCCCAGATCGCCGTGCAGTGCCTCTGCCGGATGGACAAAAAAAGCAGGCGTGCCAGTGCTGGCAAGCGTTGCGGCGATTTTCTTACCAATGTGGCCCGATTTGCCAATTCCCGAAACCACCACTTTGCCTTCGCAGTGCAGGATGATATTGGCGGCGCGAACAAAATCATCGCCCAGACGTTCAGGTAAACGGCTTGCTTCCTGCAACTCCAGCATTAACGTCTGACGTCCCGCGTTCAGTAGTGCTTCACTCATTGCTTTCTCCGGTGATGATCACGTCGATCCCTTTCTCTTCCAGCGCCTGACGAAACGCTGGAGAAATGCCTGCGTCGGTAATGAGTTTATCGACGCTTTCAAGACTGCAAACTACATTGGGGCTTTTACGACCAAACTTCGATGAGTCAGCCATCAAAATAACTTCGCGCGCAGCATTACACATCGCTTTACTGACGGTGTAGACCTCGTTGAAAGTCGTTACGCCTGCATTCAGATCGATGCCGTCGGTGCCCATAAACAATTTATCGAAGCTGAAATGTTCGAAGGCATTCTCGGCAAGTTGCCCGTGAAATGAGGCCGATTTTTTGCGAAATGTTCCGCCAGGCATCAGGATGGTTTGCTCGTTATCCAGTTCGGATAGCGCATTGACAATATGCAGACTGTTGGTCATCACTGTGATGTTATTAAAGCGCGAGAGCATTGGCACCATCTGCAATACGGTACTGCCAGCATCGAGAATGATTGAGTCGCCATCGTGGATAAAACTGACGGCGGCTTCCGCTATCAACTCTTTTTTGTGGGTGTTGATGAGCGTTTTATGATCGATTGGCGGATCGGATTCCTCTTTATTTAACACCACGCCGCCATAGGTACGAATGACGGTTCCGGCATGTTCCAGAATGACCAGATCTTTGCGAATGGTTGTGCCTGTGGTGTCAAAGTATTGCGCCAATTCTTCAACCGAGCATTTCCCCTGCTTTTGCAGATACTCCAGAATGGCGGCCTGACGCTGACGAGGTTTCATAGGCGTGATTACCTGATTTAGGTTTCAAAATGATAACTTCGCAAGCAAGTAGCATTCACAACGAAATTATCTACGTTTCAGTTTAAGCGCCAATGATAGAGCATTCTGCGATAATGGATCATGGGGAAAGATCACATCGGGCCGTAAATCAGCAGAATGCATACCCGTAATGGCGGGAATTTTTTGCGGTCGGGCGAAAACGGTCAGTCCTTTCATAAACAAGGTGTCGACGATGCGCTGCTGATCGTCTAGGGCGATGGCGACTACGACCCGCGGTTTAAAGCGCCCGCTGGAACGGCCCACGCCAACGCGGCCTTGCTGGCAAAGTGCATCGAAGGCACGGTTAAAACGAGAAATTTGCCAGCCGCCTAAGGCCAGTTGTGTACACCAGGCGATAACGGCGACGGTGATGAGAGCGGATACCATAATCTCTCCTTATATGTGGTGGCGGAGGATTTCCGCTGAGAATGTTTACAGTGTGTGCTTTATTCATGCCGGATGCGGCGTGAACGCCTTATTAGGTCTTAAAAGTTTTGTTAATTCAATGTGTTGTATGGGTGTCGTAGGCCTGATAAGCGTAGCGCATCAGGCAGTCTCGCGGAGATCCTTAAAGGATCTCCGCTGTTGATCAGAACATGACCTGACCGCCAGTGACATTAATCGACTGCCCGGTGCAGTACGACGCTTTGGGACTGGCGTAGAACAACAACATATTCAGCACGTCCTGATAATCGCAGCCGCGCTTAAGTGGCACTTTATCGATGTAATATTGCTCGACTTGATCCGGTTTTATGCCCAGCTTAGTGGCGTATTGCGGCAATAGTGACTGGAACATAGGTGATTTCAGCAAGTTACCGAGCATCAGTGAATGCACCGTAATGCCGTACTCCGCAAGATCCAACGCCAGTGACTGGGTAAGACCGACTCCGCCAAATTTCGCGGCGCTGTAACCAGAGTTGTGTTTGCTGCCCACTTTGCCTGATTTCGAGTTGATCTGAATAATCCGTCCCTGAATGCCGTCGCGGATCATCAGGCGCGAAAATTCACGCGCACAAAGGAAGTAGCCCACCAGATTTACCTGTAGCGAGCGGTCAAAATCCCCCAGTTGGAAATCGCTGATAAACGCTGCTTTAGCAATTCCGGCGCTGTAGACCAGTAAATCCACACGACCAAAGATCTCATCTACCCCACGAGAGAGTGCCAGTACGCTCTGCTCGCTGGTGGCATCAGCACCAAAACCATATGCCATGCCTTCGCCATATTCTGCATTAATTTCTTGCGCCACATTTGCAGCTTTGTCGCTCTGAATATCGACAACCGCCACGCGATACCCCTCGGCAGCCAGACCGTGGCACAGGAACGCGCCTAAGGTTTGCCCACCACCGATGACAACAGCAACCTGATTCATTTTTTACTCCTTAACAGATTCAAACTTCAAAACTGATCCCGGCGCGATATCGTCGGGTACGGGGCCTGCCACATGGACAGTGCCCGGAAATTCCGCTTCGTTTAAACCATCGAAGCGCAGGGTGACATGACCCAGTTCGCGAAGGTTGTCTTCCGCCACGCTGCCAACGGCGGTTACCGGATAGCGATGCTGTCCGAGAGAAAATTGCAAACCGGGATGGAGTTCACCTTTCAATTCGCCGTGGCAATGAATGAAGCAATACTCTTCGAGATCCGCAGGCGCGCCTTCACGAAAGGTGATGAGCATCTGATCGCTGAGAGCGTCAGTCGCACTCGCGCCGATACGGGTGATGGTGGTCTGATAAATAACGGTCATGTTTTAACCTCTATTGATAGATAAAACCGGAGACAAACCAGGCGATAAGTACGGTAGGCGCGCCGGTCAGAAAGCGGCTCACCAGTACAGAAGGGACACCGACGCGAACCGTGTCCTGACGGGCTTCCGCCAGAGACAAACCGACCGGGATAAAATCGCAGGCCGCCTGCGCGTTGATGGCAAACAGCGCCGGTAAAGCCAGATGCGGCGGAATATTGCCGAGACCAATCTGCACGCCAATCAATACGCCGATAACCTGCGCGATAACCGCGCCAGGGTCGAGGAAAGGCGAAAGCAGCGGAAAGGAGCAGATGAGTGCCAGCATCACCAGTCCCAGAGGATGACTGGCCAGCGGAGCAAGACCGTGGGCTATCCAGTCGCCAAGACCGGAAGCCATAATGATGCCGATAAGCGCCGAGACGAACGCCATAAACGGCAGGATGGTTTTTAATACGGTGTCGATGGTGTCGCGGCCAGACTGGAACAGCACGGCAACCGCAGACCCCATGCCCATTCCTACTTTCGCCAGTAAGCCATCGCTTTGTTCGGTGATTTTCTTGCTGGTATCGTAGTCACGACCTACGGTAGAGGATTGTGGAGCAGCATCACCCACTACAGTGATGTTTTCTTCTTTTACACCGGAGACATAAATATCTTCCACGATGTACTGCGCCAGCGGACCGGACTTGCCCGTTGAGTGGATATTGATAGTGGGAATACGCCGCTTGGGGTAGATGCCGCAGCGCAGTGTACCGCCACAGTCGATTACCGCGACGCCGATTTCCGCTTCTGCGGGTTCACCTTCTTTAAATCCGTCGATAGCCTGCCAGCCAGTAAGCTGTGCCAGTTTGTCGACAATCGCAGGACGTGTACCGGCGGTGATATAGACGATTTTTTTCCCCGGAGTGGCTTCCAGCTCCAGCGGGCCGCCCCAGCCACCCGTCCCTTTTTCGATCCGAATACGTGTCATGATGTTGCTCCTGCCAGACGAACTTTCTGTTCAAGTTGAATGCCCATCTTTTTCTCAAAAATGGCGGTGGTCAGGTCGGTCACCCAACCGCGGAAGAAGTTAGTGATCAGGCCTACCAACAGATAACTGACGGCCAGCGGGCCAAGTGGCAGGTTCAGCGTTGTCAGACCGCTGGCAATTCCAAGATAAACAAACAATTCGCCGGGGTTGATATGGGGGAAGAGGCCATTCATTGAGTGGCAGCTATAAGAAGCCGCCGCATAGTAGCTGGGTTTGTACTTTTCCGGCATAAAGCGACCGAGGCTTAAGGTCATGGGGTTACAAAAGACAAACGTACCAATGCACGGTAGCAGCAGGTAACGGGAAACAGGATTACCGGCACAACGTTGAGCAAAACGTTCAATACGATGTTGACCGATAAAATTAATCAGTGCGTTCATGATTACCAGCAGGCTAATCAACAGCGGAAGAATGCCGGTCACCATCCCGGTAAACACCTCTCCACCTTTCTGGAACAGCCCGATGAACCACTCTGCGCCATGAGTAATGGTTTCTATCATTGTTCTCTCCTTCAGAATTTATTGTTTTATTACCAAACGGCAACCTAATCTAATCAGATCGAAAGATTTAAAAGTGTTATTTTGATCGCAAAATGAAAGATAAATATTTTAATTTGAAAGTTATAGTGAAGGTGTGTCGATGAAGGGTATTTGAGTTATGTAAAGTCCGTATCGGGGAGCGACTACCGCTTCCTTGTGCAGGGCGCGATGCTTTACCATACTTGCCCAGGTTGAATCTGTTAAATGGACTCCTCATGTTCAAGCGTCGTTATGTAACATTGCTTCCCCTTTTTGTGTTGCTTGCCGCCTGCAGCAGCAAGCCAAAACCTACCGAGACTGAAACGACCACCGGAACGCCGTCTGGCGGCTTCCTGCTTGAGCCGCAGCACAATGTGATGCAGATGGGCGGTGACTTCGCCAACAACCCGAATGCCCAGCAGTTCATCGATAAAATGGTGAGCAAACACGGCTTCGATCGTCAGCAACTGCAAGAAATCCTTTCCCAGGCGAAACGTCTGGATTCGGTACTGCGGTTGATGGATAACCAGGCACCGACCACATCGGTGCAGCCGCCATCAGGCCCGAACGGTGCATGGCTGCGTTATCGCAAAAAATTTATTACTCCGGATAACGTGCAGAACGGCGTGGTTTTCTGGAATCAATATGAAGATGCGCTGAATCGCGCGTGGCAGGTATATGGTGTACCGCCAGAAATTATCGTCGGAATTATTGGCGTCGAAACCCGCTGGGGACGCGTGATGGGTAAAACCCGCATCCTTGATGCGCTGGCAACGCTGTCATTTAACTATCCACGCCGCGCGGAATATTTCTCTGGCGAACTGGAAACCTTCCTGCTAATGGCGCGCGATGAGCAGGATGATCCGCTCAATTTGAAAGGTTCCTTTGCCGGAGCGATGGGCTATGGACAGTTTATGCCATCGTCTTACAAACAATACGCCGTGGACTTTAGCGGTGATGGTCATATCAACCTGTGGGATCCGGTTGATGCTATTGGTAGTGTGGCAAACTATTTCAAAGCGCACGGCTGGGTGAAAGGTGACCTGGTGGCGGTGATGGCAAACGGCCAGGCTCCAGGTTTACCAAATGGTTTCAAAACTAAGTACAGCATTTCGCAGCTTGCTGCGGCAGGTTTGACGCCGCAGCAGCCGTTGGGGAATCATCAGCAGGCCAGCTTGCTGCGTCTGGATGTTGGGACGGGTTACCAGTACTGGTATGGTCTGCCGAACTTCTACACCATTACTCGTTACAACCACAGCACCCATTATGCAATGGCAGTCTGGCAGTTAGGACAGGCTGTGGCGCTGGCGCGCGTACAGTAACAACTGACAAGAGGGGAGTTTAAACTTCCCTCTGCTTTATTACTGTTTATTCGAATTACGTAATTGCTTGATTTTTTTCGACAGCGATATCGTATATCCCAGGCATACAACGCCTAATGCAGCCTGACCGAAGTCGAAAGGTTCAAGATAGCCAGAAGATAAAATCTTACATACCACTGCAACCAGGGCGCTGACGCCGCCAATGGTGACCCACATGCGCATTTGCGTGGTCTGTTTGAGCACGTTTTGTGGGGTGTTATCCGTTTTCTTTGTTGCCATTGCTTTTCTCTCCCTGTGAATACATATCAATGTGAACGCGGCATGGTAGCTTTTTTCTTTACCGGTTGGTCGTAACAGTCTTATTTCGGAATGCGACTCGTAAAATGAATCGCTCGTCCCCATCTTCTGCGGGAAAGTGCTATCTTGTCCGGCATAAATTTTTGACTGACAGAGGTTGTGATGACTGACAGTGAACTGATGCAATTGAGTGAACAGGTCGGGCTGGCACTGAAAGCCCGTGGCGCAACCGTCACAACCGCTGAGTCTTGTACCGGCGGTTGGGTCGCGAAAGTTATTACCGATATTGCTGGCAGTTCCGCCTGGTTTGAACGCGGATTTGTCACCTACAGTAACGAGGCTAAAGCGCAGATGATCGGCGTACGTGAAGAGACGCTGGCGCAGCATGGCGCGGTGAGTGAACCCGTCGTGGTGGAAATGGCAATTGGTGCACTGAAAGCGGCTCGAGCTGATTATGCCGTGTCTATCAGCGGCATTGCCGGACCGGATGGCGGCAGTGAAGAAAAGCCTGTAGGCACCGTCTGGTTTGCGTTTGCTTCTGCCAGCGGCGAAGGCATTACCCGCCGGGAATGCTTCAGCGGTGACCGTGATGCAGTACGACGTCAGGCGACGGCTTATGCATTACAGACGTTGCGACAACAATTTCTACAAAACACTTGATACTGTATGAGCATACAGTATAATTGCTTCAACAGAACATATTGACTATCCGGTATTACCCGGCATGACAGGAGTAAAAATGGCTATCGACGAAAACAAACAGAAAGCGTTGGCGGCAGCACTGGGCCAGATTGAGAAACAATTTGGTAAAGGCTCCATCATGCGCCTGGGTGAAGACCGTTCCATGGATGTGGAAACCATCTCTACCGGTTCGCTTTCACTGGATATCGCGCTTGGGGCAGGTGGTCTGCCGATGGGCCGTATCGTCGAAATCTACGGGCCGGAATCTTCCGGTAAAACCACGCTGACGCTACAGGTGATTGCCGCTGCGCAGCGTGAAGGTAAAACCTGTGCGTTTATCGATGCTGAACACGCGCTGGACCCAGTCTATGCACGTAAACTGGGCGTCGATATTGATAATCTGCTGTGCTCTCAACCGGACACTGGTGAGCAGGCTCTGGAAATCTGTGACGCTCTGGCACGTTCTGGCGCGGTAGATGTTATCGTTGTTGACTCCGTTGCGGCGCTGACGCCGAAAGCAGAAATCGAAGGCGAAATTGGTGACTCTCATATGGGCCTTGCGGCACGTATGATGAGCCAGGCGATGCGTAAGCTGGCGGGTAACCTGAAGCAATCCAACACGTTGCTGATTTTCATCAACCAGATCCGTATGAAAATTGGCGTGATGTTCGGTAACCCTGAAACCACTACCGGTGGTAATGCGCTGAAATTCTACGCTTCTGTTCGTCTCGATATCCGCCGTATTGGCGCGGTGAAAGAGGGCGAAAACGTGGTGGGTAGCGAAACTCGCGTGAAAGTTGTGAAGAACAAAATCGCTGCGCCGTTTAAACAGGCTGAATTCCAAATCCTCTACGGCGAAGGCATCAACTTCTACGGCGAACTGGTTGACCTGGGCGTGAAAGAGAAGCTGATCGAGAAAGCGGGTGCATGGTACAGCTATAAAGGCGAGAAGATCGGCCAGGGTAAAGCAAATGCGACAGCATGGCTGAAAGACAACCCGGAAACTGCGAAAGAGATCGAGAAGAAAGTGCGTGAGTTGCTGCTGAGCAACCCAAATGCAACGCCAGATTTCTCTGTTGATGACAGCGAAGGTGTAGCAGAAACGAACGAAGATTTTTAATCGTCTTGTTTGATACATAAGGGTCGCATCTGCGGCCCTTTTGCTTTTTAAGTTTTAAGGGGATGCCATGACCGAATTAACGCCCCGTCGCCCGATATATACTCGCCTGTTGGATCGCGCGGTACGTATTCTGGCGGTACGTGATCACAGTGAGCAGGAACTGCGCCGTAAACTTGCCGCACCGATTATGGGCAAAAATGGCCCGGAAGAGATTGATGCCACGGCAGAAGATTATGAGCGTGTTATCGCCTGGTGTCATGAACACGGTTATCTCGATGACAGCCGCTTTGTTGCACGCTTTATCGCCAGTCGCAGTCGCAAAGGATATGGACCGGCACGTATTCGTCAGGAACTGAGCCAGAAAGGGATCTCCCGAGAGGCGACAGAAAAAGCGATGCGTGAATGTGACATCGACTGGTGCGCGCTGGCGCGTGATCAAGCGACGCGAAAATATGGTGAACCTTTGCCAACCATCTTTTCAGAAAAAGTTAAGATCCAGCGTTTTCTGCTCTATCGTGGCTATCTGATGGAAGATATCCAGGAGATTTGGCGAAATTTTGCCGACTGAACGCATACGGTATTTTACTTCCCAGTCAAGAAAACTTATCTTATTCCCACTTTTTCAGTTACCAGCCCGGCGGTTAACAACACGTTGCTGCTGGTAGCGATATTTCTTTAGCTTGATTTCAGGATAATTATGAGCAAGAGCACCGCTGAGATCCGTCAGGCGTTTCTCGACTTTTTCCACAGTAAGGGGCATCAGGTAGTTGCCAGCAGTTCCCTGGTTCCCCATAACGACCCAACTTTGTTGTTTACCAACGCCGGGATGAACCAGTTCAAGGATGTGTTCCTTGGGCTCGACAAGCGTAATTATTCCCGCGCTACCACTTCCCAACGCTGCGTGCGTGCGGGTGGTAAACACAACGACCTGGAAAACGTCGGTTACACCGCACGCCATCACACCTTCTTCGAAATGCTGGGCAACTTCAGCTTCGGTGACTATTTCAAACACGATGCTATTCAGTTTGCATGGGAATTGCTGACCAGCGAAAAATGGTTTGCCCTGCCGAAAGAGCGTCTGTGGGTTACCGTCTATGAAAGCGACGACGAAGCCTACGAAATCTGGGAAAAAGAAGTTGGGATCCCACGCGAACGTATTATTCGCATCGGTGATAACAAAGGTGCGCCATACGCATCTGACAACTTCTGGCAGATGGGCGACACTGGACCGTGCGGCCCGTGCACCGAAATTTTCTATGATCACGGCGACCATATCTGGGGTGGCCCTCCGGGAAGCGCAGAAGAAGACGGCGACCGTTACATTGAGATCTGGAACATCGTCTTCATGCAGTTCAACCGCCAGGCCGATGGCACTATGGAACCGCTTCCGAAGCCGTCTGTTGATACCGGTATGGGGCTGGAGCGAATTGCTGCGGTGCTGCAACACGTTAACTCTAACTATGACATTGACCTGTTCCGCACGCTGATTCAGGCGGTTGCAAAAGTCACTGGCGCGACCGATCTGAGCAACAAATCGCTGCGTGTTATCGCTGACCACATTCGTTCCTGCGCATTCCTGATAGCAGATGGTGTCATGCCATCCAATGAAAACCGTGGTTATGTACTGCGTCGTATCATTCGTCGTGCGGTACGTCACGGCAATATGCTGGGCGCGAAAGAAACCTTCTTCTACAAACTGGTTGGTTCGCTGATCGACGTTATGGGCTCTGCGGGTGAAGACCTGAAACGCCAGCAGGCGCTGGTTGAGCAGGTGCTGAAAACTGAAGAAGAGCAGTTTGCGCGTACTTTGGAGCGCGGTCTGGCGTTGTTGGACGAAGAGTTAGCGAAACTTTCTGGTGATACGCTGGATGGCGAAACGGCTTTCCGTCTGTACGATACCTACGGTTTCCCGGTTGACCTGACGGCTGACGTTTGTCGTGAGCGCAACATCAAAGTCGATGAAGCCGGTTTTGAAGCAGCAATGGAAGAGCAGCGCCGTCGCGCACGTGAAGCCAGTGGTTTTGGCGCTGATTACAACGCGATGATCCGTGTTGATAGCGCTTCTGAATTTAAAGGCTATGACCATCTGGAACTGAACGGCAAAGTGACTGCACTGTTTGTTGATGGCAAAGCTGTTGATGCAATCAATGCAGGCCAGGAAGCGGTTGTCGTACTGGATCAAACGCCATTCTATGCAGAATCAGGCGGCCAGGTTGGCGATAAAGGCGAACTGAAAGGCGCAAGCTTCTCTTTTGCGGTGGAAGACACTCAAAAATACGGCCAGGCGATAGGTCACATCGGTAAACTTGCTGCGGGTTCTCTGAAAGTGGGCGACGCGGTGCAGGCTGATGTTGATGAAGCGCGCCGCGCCCGTATTCGTCTGAACCACTCCGCAACGCACCTGATGCACGCTGCATTGCGCCAGGTTCTGGGTACTCATGTCTCCCAGAAAGGTTCTTTGGTTAACGACAAAGTGCTGCGTTTCGACTTCTCGCATAACGAAGCGATGAAACCTGAAGAGATTCGAGCGGTCGAAGACCTGGTGAACGCACAGATTCGTCGCAACCTGCCGATCGAAACCAACATCATGGATCTTGAGGCGGCTAAAGCGAAAGGCGCGATGGCGTTGTTCGGTGAGAAGTATGATGAACGCGTACGTGTGCTGAGCATGGGCGATTTCTCTACCGAGCTGTGTGGCGGTACTCACGCCAGCCGCACCGGTGATATCGGCCTGTTCCGCATCATCTCTGAATCGGGTACTGCTGCAGGCGTTCGCCGTATCGAAGCGGTAACCGGAGAAGGTGCTATCACCACTGTTCATGCGGACAGCGATCGCTTAAGCGAAGTCGCGCATCTGCTGAAAGGCGATAGCAACAATCTGGTTGATAAAGTGCGTTCAGTGCTGGAACGTACGCGTCAGTTGGAAAAAGAGTTACAACAGCTTAAAGAACAGGCTGCTGCGCAGGAGAGTGCGAATCTTTCCAGTAAGGCAATTGATGTTAATGGTGTTAAGCTGTTGGTTAGCGAGCTTAGCGGTGTTGAGCCGAAAATGTTACGTACCATGGTTGACGATTTAAAAAATCAGCTGGGGTCGACAATTATCGTGCTGGCAACGGTAGCCGAAGGTAAGGTTTCTCTGATTGCAGGCGTATCTAAGGACGTCACAGATCGTGTGAAAGCAGGGGAACTGATTGGTATGGTCGCTCAGCAGGTGGGCGGCAAGGGTGGTGGACGTCCTGACATGGCGCAAGCCGGTGGTACGGATGCTGCGGCCTTACCTGCAGCGTTAGCCAGTGTGAAAGGCTGGGTCAGCGCGAAATTGCAATAATATAAGCGTCAGGCAATGCCGCAGAGTGAGTCTGCGGCATTCGCATCAACGCTATCGACAACGATAAAGTCAGGTTGAAGTTGTGTATATCGGCTAAACTTAGGTTTAACAGAATGTAATGCCATGACTGCTTACATGTAATGTGTTTGTCATTGCTTACTTTTTGGCGTTATATGATGGATAATGCCGGGATACAGAGAGACCCGACTCTTTTAATCTTTCAAGGAGCAAAGAATGCTGATTCTGACTCGTCGAGTTGGTGAGACCCTCATGATTGGGGATGAGGTCACCGTGACAGTTTTAGGGGTAAAGGGCAACCAGGTACGTATTGGCGTAAATGCCCCGAAGGAAGTTTCTGTTCACCGTGAAGAGATCTACCAGCGTATCCAGGCTGAAAAATCCCAGCAGTCCAGTTACTAATCTTTCCGCGTCTCATCTTTAACGGTGAGACGCACCCTCAAAATTTCTCCTTCACTTCATTTTCTTTTCGCGTTACACCCGTTCATTCATCTTTAGTCTCCCTTTTTCTGTATTACCGCTACCTTTCAGATGCCCGTTTTTCTGTTGATAAAACACTCTTTTTGGCGTTTTTACAGACTAATTGAGCGTGAAGTGTGCAAACGATAAAAGTGTGGGAAAAATTGTTTGACTTATAAGTCTCAGAAAGTAATATGTGCGCCACGCAGCGGCGATGAGCGATAAACAAGTTCTTCGAAGCACTCGTAAGAGGCGTGTGGTGAGGTGGCCGAGAGGCTGAAGGCGCTCCCCTGCTAAGGGAGTATGCGGTCAAAAGCTGCATCCGGGGTTCGAATCCCCGCCTCACCGCCATTTGCATCCGTAGCTCAGCTGGATAGAGTACTCGGCTACGAACCGAGCGGTCGGAGGTTCGAATCCTCCCGGATGCACCATATTCTCCGTAACCTTCAGCGATGAAGGTATCGAAGGGGTGGCGGTACTAACCGCAGGCACCAGGGAGGATAACGTTGCTTTAGCAACGACCCTAAGGGCGAGCCGCAAGGCGAGTAATCCTCCCGGATGCACCATCTCTTGCTTGATACGGCTTTAGCAGCGGTGTCAAAAAATCTGCAGTAAAGTAAGTTTCCCGATGCATCCGTAGCTCAGCTGGATAGAGTACTCGGCTACGAACCGAGCGGTCGGAGGTTCGAATCCTCCCGGATGCACCATATTCTACGTAACCTTCAGTGATGAAGGTATCGAAGGGGTGGCGGTACTAACCGCAGGCACCAGGGAGGATAACGTTGCTTTAGCAACGGCCCGAAGGGCGAGCAGCAAGGCGAGTAATCCTCCCGGATGCACTATCTCTTACTTGATATGGCTTTAGTAGCGGTATCAATATCAGCAGTAAAATAAATTTTCCCGATGCATCCGTAGCTCAGCTGGATAGAGTACTCGGCTACGAACCGAGCGGTCGGAGGTTCGAATCCTCCCGGATGCACCATATTCTCCGTAACCTTCAGCGATGAAGGTATCGAAGAGGTGGTGGTACTAACCGCAGGCACCAGGGAGGATAATGTTGCTTTAGCAACGGCCCGAAGGGCGAGCCGCAAGGCGAGTAATCCTCCCGAATGCACCATCTCTTGCTTGATATGGCTTTAGTAGCGATATCAATATCAGCAGTAAAATAAGCTTTCCCGATGCATCCGTAGCTCAGCTGGATAGAGTACTCGGCTACGAACCGAGCGGTCGGAGGTTCGAATCCTCCCGGATGCACCATTCTCTTCGTATTATCCACGATTGATAATCTTCATGGTCTGCAAAATTGACGCAAGCACCAGGGAGGATAACGTTGCGCCAGCAACGGCCCGAAGGGCGAACGCCAGTGAGTCATCCTCCCGGATACACCATCTTCTCCAAAAGATCCCCTCAAAAATATTTCATTTCTAAATGACGATTTTATCCATTTCCTGAATAATCTTCCCCTTCGCCATCAGCGACAAAATCAAGCAATTACGCTAAAGTAGCGTCATATTTTTCGATTTGTGAGAAGGCCATGTACGAGCGTTATGCTGGTTTAATATTTGATATGGATGGCACCATTCTGGATACCGAGCCTACGCACCGTAAAGCGTGGCGCGAAGTATTAGGACGTTACGGTCTTCAGTACGATGTACAGGCCATGATCGCACTTAATGGTTCGCCTACCTGGCGTATTGCTCAGGCGATCATTGAGTTGAACCAGGCCGATCTCGACCCACATGCTCTGGCGCGTGAAAAAACAGAGGCGGTAAGAAGCATGCTGCTGGATAGCGTCGAGCCGCTTCCTCTTGTTGACGTAGTGAAGAGTTGGCATGGTCGTCGCCCAATGGCTGTCGGTACGGGGAGTGAAAGCGCTATAGCTGAGGTGCTGTTAACACATCTGGGATTGCGCCGTTATTTTGACGCCGTCGTTGCTGCCGATCACGTCAAACATCATAAACCTGCGCCAGACACATTTTTGTTGTGCGCACAGCGTATGGGAGTGCAACCAACACAGTGCGTGGTCTTTGAAGATGCTGATTTCGGTATTCAGGCTGCTCGCGCCGCAGGCATGGACGTTGTGGATGTTCGCTTGTTGTGAGTGAGGCGCTATCGCTCTTCTCGTTGTTTGCCAGTAGTTTTCTCAGCGCTACACTATTACCCGGCAATTCGGAAGTTGTGCTGGTGGCAATGTTACTTTCTGGGGTGAGTCATCCCTGGGTTTTAGTATTAACAGCAACAATGGGTAATAGCCTTGGAGGGTTAACTAACGTTATCCTTGGGCGTTTCTTTCCATTGCGCAAAACATCGCGCTGGCAAGAAGAAGCCATTGGCTGGCTGAAACGCTATGGCGCAGTCACACTCTTATTAAGCTGGATGCCAGTGATTGGCGACTTACTGTGTCTGTTAGCGGGATGGATGCGCATCTCGTGGGGACCAGTAATCTTTTTTTTGTGCCTTGGTAAAGCGTTGCGCTACGTTGCGGTTGCAGTAGCCACCGTTCAGGGCATGATGTGGTGGCACTAATTGTAGGCCTGCACACATGGCCACCATTACAGTTATGCTAATTAAAACGATTTTGACAGGCGGGAGGTCAATTTGATCCCGGACGTATCACAGGCGCTGGCCTGGCTGGAAAAACATCCTCAGGCATTAACGGGGATACAGCGCGGTCTTGAGCGCGAAACTTTACGTGTTAATCCAGATGGCACACTAGCAACAACGGGTCATCCTGAAGCATTAGGTTCCGCACTGACGCATAAATGGATCACGACCGATTTTGCCGAAGCGTTGCTGGAATTTATTACGCCGGTCGATGGCGATATTGAACATATGCTGACCTTTATGCGCGATTTGCATCGCTATACCGCGCGTAACATTGGCGATGAGCGGATGTGGCCGTTAAGTATGCCATGTTACATCGCGGAAGGTCAGGATATCGAACTGGCGCAGTATGGCACTTCCAATACCGGTCGCTTTAAAACGCTGTACCGTGAAGGGCTGAAAAATCGCTATGGCGCGCTGATGCAAACCATCTCCGGCGTACACTACAACTTCTCTTTACCAATGGCATTCTGGCAGGCGAAGTGTGGTGATATCTCGGGCGTTGACGCCAAAGAGAAAATCTCAGCGGGCTACTTCCGTGCTATCCGTAACTACTATCGTTTCGGTTGGGTTATCCCGTATTTGTTTGGCGCTTCCCCGGCGATTTGTTCTTCTTTCCTGCAAGGTAAACCGACGTCGCTACCGTTTGAGAAAACCGAGAGTGGCATGTACTACCTTCCGTATGCGACCTCTCTTCGTTTGAGCGATCTGGGCTATACCAATAAATCGCAAAGTAATCTTGGTATTACCTTTAACGATCTCTACGAGTACGTAGCTGGTCTGAAGCGGGCAATTAAAACGCCGTCGGAAGAGTACGCGAAGATTGGTCTTGAGAAAGACGGCAAGCGACTGCAAATCAACAGTAACGTACTGCAGATTGAAAATGAACTGTATGCGCCGATTCGTCCGAAACGCGTTACTCGCAGCGGTGAGTCGCCTTCTGATGCGCTGTTGCGCGGCGGCATTGAATATATCGAAGTGCGTTCGCTGGATATCAACCCCTTCTCACCGATAGGTGTTGATGAGCAGCAGGTGCGTTTCCTCGACCTGTTTATGGTCTGGTGTGCGTTAGCTGACGCGCCGGAAATGAGCAGTAGCGAACTTGCCTGTACACGCGTCAACTGGAACCGGGTGATCCTTGAAGGGCGTAAGCCGGGGCTGACGCTGGGAATTGGCTGTGAAACTGCACAATTCCCGCTGCCGCAGGTGGGCAAAGATCTGTTCCGGGATCTGAAACGTGTTGCGCAAACCCTGGACAGCATTAACGGCGGCGAAGCGTATCAGAAAGTGTGTGATGAGCTGGTAGCCTGCTTTGATAATCCCGATCTGACTTTCTCTGCCCGTATCTTACGGTCTATGATTGATACTGGCATTGGCGGAACTGGTAAAGCATTTGGTGAGGCTTACCGCAATTTGCTGCGTGAAGAGCCGCTGGAAATTCTGCGTGAAGAGGATTTTATTGCCGAACGCGAAGCGTCTAAACGCCGTCAGCAGGAAATGGAAGCTGCAGATACCGAACCGTTCAAGGTGTGGCTGGAAAAACACGCCTGACAGAAAAGAAAAAGGCCACTCGTGAGTGGCCAAAATTTCATCTCTGAATTCAGGGATGATGATAACAAATGCGCGTCTTTCATATACTCAGACTCGCCTGGGAACAAAGAGTTCAGAATATTTTAAAAAAAATTACCGGAGGTGGCTAAATGCCGTTGTTAGATAGCTTCACAGTCGATCATACCCGGATGGAAGCGCCTGCAGTTCGGGTGGCGAAAACAATGAACACCCCGCATGGCGACGCAATCACTGTGTTCGATCTGCGTTTTTGCGTGCCGAACAAAGAAGTAATGCCAGAAAAAGGTATCCATACTCTGGAGCATCTGTTTGCTGGTTTTATGCGCAACCATCTTAACGGCAACGGCGTTGAGATCATCGATATCTCGCCAATGGGTTGTCGCACCGGTTTCTATATGAGTCTGATTGGTACGCCAGATGAGAAGCGTGTCGCTGATGCCTGGAAAGCGGCAATGGAAGATGTACTGAAAGTGCAGGATCAGAATCAGATCCCGGAACTGAATGTCTACCAGTGTGGCACTTACCAGATGCACTCGTTGCAGGAAGCGCAGGATATTGCACGTAGCATCCTGGAACGTGGTGTGCGTATCAACAGCAACGAAGAGCTGGCGTTGCCGAAAGAGAAATTACAGGAACTGCACATCTAGTCAGTTTAAGCAGAAGAAGCCGGACATGCAGTAGCACCGTCCGGCTTGCCTGATGCGCTACGCTTATCAGGTTGATGCAGGGAGCGCGCCACCCGTATACCGCGACGGGCGGCAAAGTGGCATTAAAAGAGATATTTCATGCCCAGCATTCCCTGGGTATCGCTGTAACCGTTGTCACCCAACTGCTGGGCGACGTTGCCCCACAGTTGCAGACGCGGATTAAGCTGACCTTCCACCCCGACTTTTAACTCACCGATGTTACGCGCAC
>NZ_PYQM01000019.1:0-82343 GCF_003027595.1 Escherichia sp. 20412-1
CTATATCGTTGGATATTACAGCGCACTAAGACCGCACGAATATAACGGTGGATTACCCCCAAACGAATCGGAAAATCGATACTGGAAAAACTCTAACTCGGTGGCCAGTTTTTGTTGACCACTTCAGGCGATATTTTCCGGTTGCCAGCCCAGTACATTGAGAATAAACGCACCGGACTTATTCAGCGTGACGGCACGGACATAAGAGTAAATCACATCTTCCGGGCGCACCGGATTACCGGAGGCAAATTTCGCATCGCTTTTGAGTTTTATGGTCAGCGTTTTTGCTACAGGATCAGCCTGCCAGCTTTCGGCCAGAATCGGAGTGATTTTCGCGGGATCGTTACGATCCGGCTGCACAACGCGTTGATACAAGCTTGGTACAGTCTGAATACTGGAGAGTTCATTAGCTTCTGCCGGATCCAGACTCACAATATCATCCAGTCCCTGGGCAACAACCAACGTATTCGGCGGTGTCGCGGCAAAGGCGGTGGCGGAAATTGCGCTTAATACCAGTAAAGATAATAGTTTTTTAATCATATGCTTCCCAATCCCTGAAGTTACTTTGAGGTTATCAATACGCTATCTGACGGGGCATTACTGCATAAATTGCGCCAAAATATCCCTTTAATAGAGCATGTTAGACGGTCGATGATTTCTCACCTTGCCGAAATTTTAATCATCAAATGTAAAGTATTATTACGTTAGGTCGCGATGAGAATTGAGTAAAGATAATTCTCATTTGCACTTGTGATTGGATGAGAATAACAACGGAGAGGATGTCGCTGATAACCAGGATGGACTGGTCTGACTGCGCGGGTATGTATAAAAAATCCGGAAACGGATGAGCGTTCCCGGATTGATACAAAGGCGTTGGGTAATACCGTCGCCTTTAACGTGAGTTAAAGCGGTATTACGCCAGCGCCGCTTCGCGCAGGCGAGTTTTCAACTTGTTGTACTCGTCAATCACGTACTGCTCGGCGGCGCGCTGATCGGAAATCGGCTCGACGCGCACGGCGCAGTATTTGTACTCCGGCGTTTTGGTAATCGGGCTTAAGTTTTCGGTAACCAGCTCGTTACAGGCACCAATCCACCACTGGTAGGTCATGTAAATCGCCCCTTTGTTCGGACGATCGCTGACCTGCGCGCGGGTGATAATTTTGCCTTTACGCGAGTGCACCCAAACTAGTGCCTCATCTTCAATACCCAGACGTTTTGCGTCTTCGGTATTGATTTGTGCGTAGCCAGGTTCATCAGCCAGAGCTGCCAGTGCCGCACAGTTACCGGTCATCGAACGACAGGAGTAGTGCCCAACTTCACGCACCGTTGACAGTACCATTGGATACTCGTCGGTGAGTTTGTCGATTGGCGCTACCCAGTCGCAGGTGAAGAACTGCGCCAGGCCGTTCGGGGTATCAAACTTCTCTTTAAACAGATAAGAAGTCCCCTGATCGGCATCTGAAGTATCGCGGCAAGGCCACTGAATGAAGCCCAGTTCGCCCATTTTCTCGTAAGTCGCACCGTAGAAATCCGGGCACAGATGACGCAACTCGTCCCAGATCTCCTGGGTATTGTTGTAGTGCATCGGATAACCCATACGGGTGGCAATTTCACTGATGATTTGCCAGTCCGTTTTCAGATCCCACTTCGGTTCAACCGCCTTGAAGAAACGCTGGAAACCACGGTCAGCAGCAGTATAGACACCTTCATGTTCGCCCCACGAGGTTGACGGTAAAATGACATCCGCCGCTGACGCAGTTTTGGTCATAAAGATGTCCTGGACGATGACCAGTTCCAGATCTTCAAAGGCTTTACGTACTGCCGACAGTTCCGCGTCAGTTTGCAGCGGATCTTCGCCCATAATGTACGCCGCACGGACTTCGCCATGCGCTGCGCGGTGCGGTAACTCGCTGATGCGGTAACCGGTATGGGCTGGCAGACTTTCTACACCCCAGGCTTTGGCGAATTTCTCGCGGTTAGCCGGATCTTTCACGTACTGATAGCCAGGATACGTATCTGGCAGTGCGCCCATATCGCAGGCACCCTGCACGTTGTTCTGACCACGAACCGGGTTAACGCCCGCATGCGGCTTACCGAGGTTACCAGTCAGCATTGCGAGGCTGGTCAGAGAACGCACGGTTTCCACGCCCTGATAGAACTGGGTAACACCCATGCCCCACAGAATGGATGCGCTTTCCGCCTGGGCATACATCCGCGCCGCCTGACGAATCTCACTGGCACTGACGCCGGTGATATCTTCAACCGATTCCGGCGTGTAGCCTTCAACGATTTTACGATACTCTTCAAAGCCTTCCGTACGGGAAGCGACGAACGCTTTGTCGTACAGATTTTCTTCAATAATGACATGGCCCATCGCATTTAACAGCGCGATGTTCGAGCCGTTTTTCAGTGCGATGTGCATGTCAGCAATGCGCGCAGTTTCAATTTTGCGCGGATCGCAGACGATAATTTTCGCCCCGTTACGTTTAGCGTTAATCACGTGATTCGCTACGATCGGGTGGGAATCCGCTGGGTTATACCCAAAGACGAACACTAAATCGGTATTATCAATTTCGTTAATGGCATTGCTCATTGCGCCGTTACCGACCGATTGGTGCAGACCTGCAACCGATGGGCCGTGTCAGACGCGAGCGCAGCAGTCAACGTTATTAGTACCAATAACGGCGCGCGCAAATTTTTGCATTACATAGTTGGTTTCGTTACCCGTACCGCGCGAGGAGCCGGTCGTCTGGATGGCATCCGGACCGTACTTCTCTTTGATGGCGCTCAGGCGCTCGGCAACGTAATTCAGTGCCTCATCCCAGGAAACAGGTTCGAGTTTGCCGCCACGCTGGCGACGGATCATGGGGGTTTTCAGGCGCGGGGTCAGGATCTGGGTATCGTTAATGAAATCCCAGCCATAATAACCCTTCAGACACAGAGTACCCTGGTTGGTTTTCCCCTGCGCTGCCTCCGCCCGGACGATTTTGCCGTTATCGACGACCAGGTTGATTTTGCAACCTGATGCGCAATATGGGCAAACCGTGACGACTTTTTTCATCGGTCTCGCTCCAGTTAATCAAATCACGCATACGCGCTCTCGACTACAGTATGCATCTTTTATGCCACCTTTTATTTGGGGACATTCCCTGATATTACGGGCGCTTTTTGTTCAAAACTCTGACGAAAAACAGGCTGTCGTCAGTTTTGACGTGACGAAACGATATGCCGCGTGACAGCCATCACGCGACGTCTGTTTTATTTCTTCTCAACGATCGGGGCAGTCTGATACCCGCCGCCCAGCGATTTCATCAACTGAATACTTTGAATCACGCGGCGACTATCCAGCATGAGTAAGGACATTTCTTCGGCAAGTACCGGCAACTGGGCTTCGGTTGCCTGTAAGCGGCTGGTTAATCCACGTCTGTAGGCGGCGTCGGCGGCGCGCTGGGTGAAGCGAGTTGCTTCTACGCGTTCTGCCTGCATCTCCCGTTCTTCATTCAGCGTTTGCAAACGCGTGCCATTGACTGCAACGTCGCGCACCGCGTTCAGTACTGACTGGTTGTAACGTTCAATCATTATGTTGCTGGCGGCGCGCGTGCCTTCGAGATTGGCATTCAGGCGTCCACCGTCAAACAGCGGCAATTTCAGACCTGGTATGAAGTTGAACTGGCGGCTGGTTTTTTTGAACAAGGTGTCCAGGTGAATGGAATCCAGTCCGAAAAACGCTTTGATATCAAAGCTCGGGTAGAACAGCGCCCGTGCGGAATCCACCTGATTTAATGACGCCTGAACATACCAGCGCATGGCTTGCAGATCCGGACGTCTGGCGAGCAACTCATAAGAGAGCGTCGCCGGAATGCCAGTCTGTACTTGCGGTAACGCCACCGGTTTGATCTCTGGCATATCGCTGGCTCCCGCGCCAATCAATGCGCGCAGGGATTCTCGCGTTTCGGTGATTTGCCCTTTGACGGCAGCAATTTGTTTATCGACCGCCAGAATCTGTGCCCGCGCGCCGTGGAAAGGCACTTGCGCTTCCAGACCATGCGTCACTTTACTCTGGTGCGCTCTCACCGCGTAATCAATCACACTGCGGGTTTGTTCTAACAGATCGAGCATCTGGTAGCTGGCCTGCATACTGTAATAAAGCTGCGCCACGCCAGTGGTCAGCGATAACTCCACCGCGGCGGTTTCTGCCAGAGCCGCGTTATGCGCGCCAATGGCGGCAGCAAGCGCTGAGCGATGCACACCCCACAAATCGAGATCCAGTCCAGCAAACAAACCTACTGTAGCTTCGGTATAGTACGGCCCGTCCATTTCCAGTGCGGGCGCATCCATCGCATAAGGGCTTAAAAAGCCGTTTGCCGAAACGCGCTGGCGGTTAAGCATCCCTAACGCCGCAACCTGTAATTGTGAACCGGCATCTAACAAATCAGCTTGCGACTGCGTTTTTTCCTCCCGCAATTTCGCTTCAGCGAGGGTGTGCGAACCGCTTAACGTCCGTTGGATCAGCGCATCCAGTTGTGGATCATGAAACTGTTTCCACCACTGTGCTTGTGGCCAACCGGAACTGGCCAGATGGATATCATCGGCAAGTTTGATTTGCTCTGGTTCAAGTTGTTGATGAGGGGCTGAATCCTTACGCACCAACGCACAACCGGAAATCAGCGTCGCGCTGCTGAGAATGCTGCACAACAACAAGCGTGAAAGTTGACGATTGATCATTGAGTGGCTCCTTGTGCCTGTTCCGTGGCGGGCGTTAATGCCGGGGCAGTCCAGTCTGGCAAGTGGGCGATGAGCTGACAGACGTGTTGCTCCTGTTTTAATAAGGTGGGCAGGATGGCCTGCGAGGCAGGTGTCTCTTCAAGCGCTATCACTGGCGAATGGCTGATTGTGGTTGCCAGACCCGTGGAGTATTTCTCCAGCGCCTCAGCAAACTGGCTTGCCCTGTCCGGCTGGAGCGCGTGATCCAGTGCCTGCGCCGAGTTCCAGGTAGCGTCCCAGGCGTGAAGAAGGTCACGGCTCTGGCGAATCACTGTTTGCGAACGTTCAACCAACAAAGCACGCTCTGAGCTATCTAGTTGACGCTCCAGCGCCACACGTTGACACATCTCTTCACAGGCATTAATCGCTGCATGCAGACCAATACGAATTTGTATATAGGTACGCAGCGTTGTAGCTTCCTGCTGGCGAGGAATACGCATCAGTTTGCTTAACATACCCAGCGCGCCAGCCAGTTTTTGCGGTAGTGTGCGCGCTTCGCTTTCAGGCCAGACAAAGGTGTAAATCACTGCCGATACCGCAGTGCCGATAAGAATACCGATGGCGCGATCGCGTATTTCCACCAGGTCATACACCGGATCAAAAACGTTTTCGAGTGTGGCGAGCGCGAAGGTCACCACCATCTGCGTTCCGATATAAGAAGAACGTTCAGAGCTGGTGGCAATCCACGCCCCCAACAGGAAAATCGGTGCCAGCACAAACAGCAATTCGACAATATTGTCCAGCCAGGGGATGACTAAAATGGTCATTAGCAGCGCCAGAATTGCCCCACAAAAAGCCCCGCCAAAACGCAACGCCATTTTCTGGTACGATGAACCAACATTTGGGTTAGCGACGATCACGCAGGTCAACATACAGGTGTGAATGCCTTCCCAGTCCACGCCGCTATAGAAGGTGTAACAGATTAAACAGGCCAGCAGCGTTTTCACTGCATAGCGCATATAGTCCGGATTGGTAAAGGCATCGGGTACAAATGAAGGTGGTTTGGCGGCGGGTGTCAGCGGCGTATGCGGGTCCATCTGACCAAGCTGTAACAGCGTCTGGCAGATATTCTCCAGGTTACATTCCCGCGCCGCCATTGCTTCCTCTTCACTTAGCCGCCAGTTGCTTTTCCAGCATTGACCTTGTGCAATAGCATGTTGCAGTTTGTTGATTTCCAGGGCTAGTTTTTGCCGGAACTCAATGATTGCCAGCGAGTCAGCAAACGCGGTGGGATCGTAGCGATTCAGCGTCGAGTAAATGTAGGTTACCGTTGCCACGCAGCTTTGCCACCATGCGCTATGGGTTCGCCAGTCGGCGTCATCCGCGAGGCAAAAGACACTGAGTTTTTGCAGCGCCAGCGCCTCTCTTTCAATCCGCGTTTCAGGTAGTGGCGTGAGGCTTTCTGTCATGTGGCTTACCACTTCATCAAGTCGGTCATTAAGTGCCTGATGCATTTGCGTGATGGCGCGGCTGGGAAACCACAACACGCCGATTAACGTCATCAATAACGTCGGGTAGAGGCCGACAACAATACACCACAGCGTTAAGCGCACGACGACTTCCGGATAATCGAGCATGGCGGGGAAGGTTTGCCCGTAAATGGCGACGATAGCGACGGCAAAAAAGACCAGCCCCAGCCGATGGGTGCGCATCAAAAACATACAGCCCATCAGGATCGGCCCGGCGATGATCAGTCTGATCAACGGTTCGCTGTAAGACCATTTGTAGATCAAAAACAGGCTGCCGATCTCCAGCACTGTGGCGACCACAAACAGGAACGCCACAAATTTGGTGTAAAACGCGTTCGACTGAATACCGTAAAACAGCACTGCCAGTGATAACGCCACGAAGGGGATCTCGAAGGTCATCGAGATTAGCACTACCAGCAGGCAGCCTACCCAGAGCTGCACGGTCTGCGGCACGCGACCTGGCCGTTGCTCGCTTAGCTCTTCATGAAAGAACGCCAGCAGCCTGACCACCGGTAATGGCAGGGAGTTGAGGGCGCTCATTATTGCGGCTCAAGATTAGCGACTGCCGATGCGCCGATACGGAACATTTCCGGGTCAGGTTTATCGACCATGATTTTGACCGGAAAACGCTGGGCAACGCGGACCCAGTTAATAGAACGAGACACTTTCGGCAGACCGCCAAGCACCAGACCACCATCATCCGGCAACACACCGTAGCCAATGGAATCTACTTTACCTTCGAAGGTTTTGCCGCTGTCGCTCATCAGGCGAATTGTCGCAGGCGTACCGGCATGAATGTTTTTCAGATCGGTTTCGCGGAAGTTGGCGATCACGTACCAGTGACGGGTGTCGATTAGCGTGAAAATAGGATGCATCGCGGAGGCAAATTGCCCAACCGAGGTTTTGAGGGAAATCACCCGACCATCGAACGGTGCGCGAACGGTGGCCATTTCCAGATGCAGTTTGGTTAGGGCAATATCCGCTTCGACCGCCGCGCGTTGCGCGACCAGTGCATCGACGCCGCTAACGGCGCTGGCGGCTGACTGTGCCTGCAACAATACAGCATTAAGATCGGCTTCTGCCGCACGCTGTGCGGTTCTCGCGCGGTCTACATCTTCCGCAGAGACAAAACCTTCCTTCAGTAGCGGCTCGGTACGGCGTAATGTATCGTTGGCCTGTTTGGCAGCGGCGCGAGCTTTTTCTACCGTGGCGTTAACCGAGTCAGCACCGAACTGTTGGGCATTAACGCTACGCTGAGTGAGCATAATTTGCTTATCCAGCGCGGCGAGGGAAGCTTCGGCTTTCGCCAGATTAGCTTCGTACGGGCGCGGGTCGATGCGAAACAGTAAATCACCTTGTTTAACTGCCTGGTTGTCGGTGACTGCCAGTTCTACAATGCGACCGCTGACTTCCGGTACTACATCAATGGTATCGGCTGACGCGTAAGCGTCGTTAGTTGATGGCGCACTGTCGACGCGCCAGATAACAAAAACAGCGGCAACCAGTGCCAGCGCAACCACCAGCAGGGCAGGGAATTTACTGCGAGGAGCTTTTTTCGGCGTACTTTCCATGAGCGCATCTCAAAATAGATTAGAAAAATGCCAGCCAGAACAGCATGGCGTAGAGAGCAAAAAGGGCTGTATAAATAATTCCGACAAATGCCAGATTGATATTTGCCCGCTGAATAATTCGCCTTGTGATGAGAGTCACAATAAGGCTGGCAATAACGCAGAAAAACCAGCCGGGATAATAAGCGCCGATTACCGGGATCGCCGGAGATAATGAGCATCCCGAAACCATGAAGACGGGAATTATCCAGGTTGCTTTTTTGAGTTGCATCACCATGCGAGAGAGAACTGTTGGCATAATAAATACATCCTGTCTGCTGCGAACAATATCTGTAGTGAATGTCAATATCCATTGAAGGCGTCAGTATGGCTATTTTCTTGTGGAATAAAAATAGCTTTATTCAGCCACCGCATTCATAACTTATTTATTTTATGTATTAGTTAATGATTTATATTTTTGATATAAATGCTTTCGGGAGCTTAATTGCCCCCGAAAGTGAGTGGAATTAATTTGGGGTAACGATACTCACCCACAAATCAAAATTATCCAGACAGGCAATAATTTCTTCCAGTTTCGCACCATTGCCAATAATTTTGGCTTTCTTCGCTTTTACCAGCTCTGCCATTTTCGCCTGTCCGGTCAGCACCGCGTGCAGATCTTCACGGCTGATGTAGAAAGCGGCGTTGGCTTCAGGCTGCAGCGTTTTACGGTAGTTAAGCACGCTATCGTTCAGCGTCAGGTTGAGGTTATCGCCGTTACTCATATTGAAGTTCAGGCTGATATTTTTGCCAGCGGCTTTTTCGCTATCGAGGCGCACGGACATAAAGTCGAACAGCATTTCGACTGACATCCCGCGAATGGTGTCCGGGGAACCGGTGGTGCCGTGGCTGAACTTATGTACTCCTTCGCGCAGCTCTTTCGCACCAGTCAGGTAGAAACCGCGCCAGGTGGCGGACTCGGCCTGATAACCAAGCTGTTCAAAGTTTTTGGCTTGCAGATTTTTCGCTACCTGGTCACCCGGATTGGCGGCAATCACCTGTTTCAGTAATTCTGCCGACCAGCGGTAATCCCCTTGCTTATTCGCTTCCTGTGCCAGGTTGATCACGCGCGCGGAACCGCCCAGCGCCTGTACATAACGCTTGCCCATCTCCACCTGACCATATGGATGCAGGTTAGCCGGATTGCCATCGTAGTAGCCAAGATAGAAGTTATACACCGCGCGGGCGTTATGGCTAACAGAGCCATAGTAGCCGCGGCTGGCCCAGTTGTTGGCAAGTGCTGGCGGCAACTTAATCATGTCTCCGATTTCATTCATGGTGTAGCCCTGGTTTGCCAGGTGCAGGGTCTGATCGTGAATGTACTTGATGGTATCGCGATATTTACCAATATAATCATTGATATGCTTATTGCCCCAGACTGGCCAGGTGTGTGGCATAAACAGTACTTCCGCTTCGTTACCCCACATATCCAGCGTTTCGTTCAGGTACTCGGTCCACTTGCTGGTGTCGCGGGTTTTCGCGCCGCGCAGGGTGTAGAAGTTGTGCAGGGTGTGAGTGGCGTTCTCGGCGGTGCACAGCGCTTTCAGGGCCGGAATATAGAAATGCATTTCCGCGGGTGCTTCGCTGCCTGGGGTCATCAGGAAGTCAAACTCCAGACCATCGATAATCATCTTCTCGCCAGTTCTGACAATTGTTTTGGTTGGCGCAATAATGCTCGGGTCGCCGGTCGCCAGCGTGATACCGAGGCCATTACCCACGTTGCCCTGTGCGTTGTGCGGCAGTAACAGGCCGTAAGAGTAAAGGGCTCGGCGGCTCATGATGTTACCCGCCAGCACGTTTTCGCTGATAGCTTCGTCCATAAAGCCTGCCGGAGCGATTACCTGAACTTTCCCTGATTTAACATCAGCTTCAGTGATAATGCCTTTCACTCCGCCATAATGGTCGGCGTGGCTGTGGGTGTAGATAACGGCAACAATTGGTTTTTGCGGACGATGCTGGAAGTAAAGGTCAAGTGCGGCTTTCGCGGCTGGCGGCGTCACCAGTGGGTCGATAACAATAATCCCTTTCTCGCCTTCAACGAACGTAATGTTAGAGATGTCCTGACCGCGCACTTGATACATTTTATCGGTGACTTTAAACAGGCCAGAAATGCCGTTGATCTGCGACTGACGCCACAGACTGGGATTTACGGTTTCCGGTGCGGCGGCATTAATATCAAATTTGTAATCATCTGCCCGATAATAAACTTTTCCGTTAGCATCACGCAGAATACCTTCATCCAGTAGCGGGGCGATAAATCCACGTTGGGCATCGTCAAAATCCTGACGATCGCTAAACGGCAATGATTTGGCGTAGTTCTGGTTAATTTGCTGAGTATATTGGCTGGCAGCCTGAGCTTCTTCCTTCGCGTCAGCGGTATTTACCATCATGCCGCTGGCGGCGGTTAATGCAATAACAATCCTGCTCAAACGGAATAACCGTGAGTTATTCATATAAATCTCCATTTATCATTTGTGTCGTAAATATATGACCCATACAAAATACGTCATTTGAAACTGGCGTTATCATAATTGGGAAACTTCGACTTTAATAAGAGTAAGTGTGAGTAGAACACGCTATTTTATTAGGCATTAGTGCTGAAGAAGGAAGACAGCGATAGTTTTATTTTTTCTATAAATAATATGAAACGGTTTATTCTTTAATTATATATATTAACGGTAATATCGTTAGCATAGCGGGATTTTGATTTGTGGTACAGGTGTCGGCATTTCGATAGCGGCGAACAAGTTTGCCGGAGTTCGTGCGGTCGTCTGTAGCGAACCTTATTCCGCGCAACTCTCGCGGCAACATAACGACACCAACGTGCTGGCTTTTGGTTCACGAGTGGTTGGCCTCGAACTGGCGAAAATGATTGTGGATGCATGGCTGGGGGCGCAGTACGAAGGCGGTCGTCATCAACAGCGTGTGGAGGCGATTATGGCAATAGAGCAGCGGAGGAATTGAGATTCATCCACTGTTTGCATGGATGAGTAATGACTAATGTGGATAGAGTCTCTTTCTGAGGTTAGTTAATGAAACGCTATCCGCTGTTATTTTTATTTACCCTGCTCACGCTGACCGCTGTTCCGGCTCATGCCGATATTATCGATGACACCATTGGCAATATTCAGCAGGCGATTAACGACGCTTATAATCCTGACCGTGGACGCGATTATGAAGATTCGCGTGATGACGGTTGGCAGCGTGAAGTGAGCGACGATCGTCGCAGACAATATGATGATCGCCACCGCCAGTTTGAAGATCGCCGCAGGCAACTGGATGATCGCCAGCGCCAGCTTGATCAGGAGCGTCGGCAACTGGAAGATGAAGAACGGAGAATGGAAGATGAGTATGGGCGTTAGTCGGATCGTTTTTGCCTGATTGCTGGTTAACCCCGGTTCCAGTTTATCCGCAACGATCGCCTTCAGAAGCGTAACTCACTCCTCGACTCTGTGTATAACAAAGTCACTTGTGACAATAACGTCTGCTCACATCGCGGGAGGACGAGCCTCCCGGTGGGGCTTATTTTGTGGGCTGTTGTTTAACAACATTAATCATCCACGGCACTCCATATTTATCGGTGACTTTGCCGAAGCCATGCGCCCAGAAGGTTTCCTGCCAGTCCATTTCGATTTTTCCATTGGCGGCAAGGTTGTCAAACCAGCGTTTCCCTTCTTCGACCTGTTGCGAATCGAGCACCAGCGTAAAGCCGGAGTAGCTGGCTTTTCCTGACGGTATGGCATCGCTCATCATGATATCGCTACCGGCAATGCGCACGTTAGCATGGGCGATGGCAGTATCCGGGAATTGCATTCCTGATGGGCAGCCTTCGGCGCTTTCCTGTGCGGGTTTCGGCATTTCTCCGAAGCTGATTTTATACAGCAGTTCCGCGTCCAACGTGCGTTGATAATAGGCTATTGCGTCGGCACAGTTACCGGCAAAAGAGATGTAGGGACTTAACGGCATGATGGTGACCTCAGTGAAGAGAAGTCAGTTAAGTGTAGTTTGAATTTTGTACAGATGAAGAGTAGGCCTGATAAGACGCGGTGAGCGTCGCATCAGGCATTTGGCACAGTTGCCGGATGGTGTGGGAATTTGTAGGCCTGATAAGACGCGGTGAGCGTCGCATCAGGCATTTGGCACCATTGCCGGATGCGGCGTAAACGCCTTATCCGGCCTACGGATAGCGCGGGAATTCCCCGGCCTGATACGATGTGCAAGCGTCGCATCAGGCATTGGCACAGTTGCCGGATGCTTCGCACCCGGCAATCGAAATCAGTTCTTTTTCACAAACTCAGATTTCAGTTTCATCGGGCCAAAACCATCGATTTTGCAATCGATGTTATGGTCACCTTCAACCAGGCGGATGTTTTTCACTTTGGTGCCGATCTTCAGCATCGAAGAGCTACCTTTTACCTTCAGGTCTTTAATGATGGTAACGCTGTCGCCGTCAGCCAGCAGGTTGCCGTTAGCATCTTTAACGATCAGCTCGTCGCTTTCCTGTGCAGGTTCAGCGTCGTTCCATTCGTAGGCGCATTCCGGGCAGATGTACATGCCGTTATCTTCGTAAGTGTATTCGGAGTTGCATTTCGGGCAGTTTGGTAATGACATGTGGATTTCCTCAAAGTCAGCAGGGCAAAAGCGCCAAAAAACGGCAGATTGCCGAAAAAGGCCGCAATTATACACAAAATCCCTGAGTTTGTCGGGGGTACTGCTGATTTTAGACGACAAACGTTTTCATTTGAAAGACAACGCAAAAAGAAAATAATCTTTTTGCCTCCATTTATTATTTAAGTTAAGGTTAACTCTCTTCTTGTTCTTTTTTTAATTCAATTATTATTTCTATCTTTCTGACATTTTAAATGTATCGGAAGAGGCTTATTCATTCGGATAAAAAGACTATATTAATTATAAGAGTTATTTACTGCTGTAATTATAAAATCCGAAAGCAGAACTAAAAAACAATCTGGCTAAATAAAAGTAATAAAATTTGCTTTAAGGAAGAATTTTCCATGTACACACAGACAATATATGAGTTAAGTCAGGAGGCTGAACGCCTGTTACAGCTTTCCCGACAACAGTTGCAGTTACTGGAAAAAATGCCTCTCTCTGTACCCGGAGAAGATACACCACCACTGACTTTGCCCTGGGGGCAGCATAATATCGACGAGCGTCATGCCATGTTGAGTAATGAGCTGCGTAAAATCTCCCGTCTGGAAATGGTGCTGGCGATTGTTGGCACCATGAAAGCAGGGAAATCAACCACCATTAACGCTATTGTTGGCACTGAAGTTCTTCCTAATCGCAACCGTCCTATGACTGCGCTACCGACGCTTATTCGCCATGCTCCGGGGCAAAAAGAACCGGTGTTGCATTTTTCGCATGTCGCGCCAATCGACCGTTTAATCCAACAATTACAACAGCGCTTGCGTGATTTCGATATTAAACATCTGACCGATCTGCTGGAAATAGATAAAGATATGCGCGCACTTATGCAGCGGATCGAAAATGGCATCGCTTTCGAAAAATATTATCTTGGTGCCCAGCCTATTTTTCATTGCCTGAAAAGTTTGAATGATTTGGTGCGTCTGGCGAAGGCGCTGGACGTCGATTTTCCCTTTTCTGCTTATGCCGCCATTGAGCATATTCCAGTGATTGAAGTGGAGTTTGTCCATCTGGCGGGGCTGGAGAGTTATCCCGGGCAGTTAACGTTACTGGATACTCCTGGGCCAAATGAAGCCGGGCAACCACATCTACAAGAAATGCTTAACGAGCAACTGGCGCGCGCCTCCGCAGTGCTGGCGGTACTGGATTATACGCAACTGAAGTCAATCTCCGATGAGGAGGTTCGTGAGGCGGTTTTAGCGGTGGGGAAATCAGTACCGCTGTATGTACTGGTCAATAAGTTCGATCAGCAGGATCGGAACAGTGACGATGCCGAACAGGTGAGGGCGCTGATTTCCGGGACGCTGATGAAAGGTTGCGTTACGCCTGGGCAGATATTTCCGGTGTCGTCGATGTGGGGCTATCTGGCGAATCGGGCACGCCATGAGTTAGTCAACAACGGTAAATTACCAGCACCGGAGCAACAACGCTGGGTGGAGGATTTTGCCCATGCGGCGCTGGGCAGGCGCTGGTGTAACGCCGATCTGGCGGATATCGACCATATTCGTCATGCTGCCGATCAACTGTGGGACGATTCGCTATTCGCCCAACCGGTTCAGGCGTTACTCCATGCCGCCTACGCTAACGCGTCGTTATATGCTCTGCGATCTGCATCGCATAAGTTGTTGAATTACGCCCTGCAGGCGCGGGAATATCTGGATTTTCGCGCACACGGGCTGAACGTCGCCTGCGAACAATTTCGGCAAAATATCCGCCAGGTTGAAGAAAATATGCAGCTATTGCAGCTCAATCAGGTGCAGGTGAGTGGCGAGATTAAACATGAAATCAAGGTGGCCCTGACGTCAGCCACCGACTTTCTGTGTCAGCAGCAAAATGAGGTGAATGCCCAGTTAGCTGCGCTGTTTCAACATGATTCGTGGCCGTTAAGTGAGATCCGCACCCGCTGCGAGACGTTGTTACAGACGGCACAAACCAAAATCAGTCGTGACTTCACGCTGCGTTTTACTGAACTGGAATCAACCCTTTGCCGGGTGTTAACCGATGTTATTCGTCCCATTGAGCAACGGGTTAAAACGGAATTGAGTGAGTCCGGGTTTCGTCCTGGATTTCATTTTCCTGCTTTTCACAGCGCAGCTCCCCACTTCAATACTCGTCAGTTGTTCAGCAATGCAATATCTCGCCAGGAAAAAACGGATGAGCAGATCACCCGTTTTGGCATTGTGCGTGAGACTTTCTCGCGCTGGCTGAATCAGCCCGACTGGGGGGCGGAGTAGTGAGAAATCTCCGCCGGAGGCTATTGATTACAGCGCGCTACAACGAATGTTAACCGCGGAAGTCGACCTTTATTGCCAACAAATGGCTAAAGCTTTGGCGGTTCAGGTCGATGATTCTGTCACGGCAGACATGAGCACTTTTTTTGCTGATTTCGCTTTATGCTTGACGGAATTACAGACGCGTTTACGCGAAAGCTTGGCTCTGCGTCAACAAAATGAATCTGTAGTTAAGATGATGCAGCAGCAATTGCAGCAGACTGTGATGACTCACGGCTGGATTTATACGGACTCTCAGTTGTTACGCGATGATATTCAAACACTTTTCACGGCAGAACGATATTGACTAAGACGTTACTGGACGGCCCCGGTCGCGTGCTGGAGTCGGTTTATCCCCGCTTTTTAGTGGATCTGGCGCAGGGCAATGACGCCCGCTATCCACAAGCCCATCAGCAGCAGTTTCGCGAACGGCTGATGCTGGAGATCCTTGCTCGCACACAGCTTCAGACGTGGGCGAACGCAGGAATGTTAAATGCGCCGCTTAGCCTGCGCCTGACATTGGTGGAAAAACTGGCGGCGATACTTGATCCCGCTCATCTGGCGCTGACGCAGGTCGCGCAACATCTGGCACTATTGCAAAAAATGGATCACCGCCCACAATCTGCTTTTCCGAAACTTCCGCAGCAAATTGCCGCGTTGTATGAGTGGTTTTCCAGCCGTTGTTGCTGGAAGGAAAAAGCGTTAATGCAACGAGGATTACTGGTGCAGGCGGGCGAGCAGAGCGCGCAAGTTTTTACCCGCTGGCGTGCTGGTGCGTATAACGCCTGGTCGTTGCCTGGGCGTTGTTTCATTGTTCTGGAAGAGTTGCGCTGGGGGGCGTTTGGTGATGCCTGCCGTCTGGGAAGCCCGCAAGCGGCGGTGTTGTTGCTTGACGATTTGCGCGTGAAAGCGACGCAATATCTGGCCGAAAGTATCAACGCAGCACCGACTACTCGTCATTATTACCCTCAGTGGTTTACCTCTCCCACTACCCCGACTGGCGGAGATTATGCTGACTTTTTAAGCTGGCTGGGCAAGTGGTCCGATGCCGATAAACAGCCCGTTTGCTGGTCAGTAACCCAACGCTGGCAAACTGTCGCGCTGGGGATGCCACGGCTCTGCTCAGCACAGCGTCTGGCGGGGGCGATGGTAGAGGAAATCTTCACTGTAAATTAAGTGTAAATAATCGGTTACACCAATGAGTGTTAAACGAAATCCATGTGTGAAGTTGATCACAAATTTAAACGCTGGTAGGGTAAAAAGGTCATTAACTGCCCAATTCAGGCGTCAACAGGTTTGGTTGTACAGTTCTTAATCAGAACGTGTAAATAAACCCGCTACGCTTGTTACAGAGATTGCACCCTGCAATTCCCGCTCCCCTTTTGCGGGCGCCACGTCGATTTGCCTGACGTGTGCGGAAATGGGCTTACTCTGCGAGGAAAGCTATGCTGAAAAGGAAAAAAGTAAAACCGATAACCCTTCGTGATGTCACTATTATTGATGACGGTAAACTGCGAAAAGCCATTACTGCAGCATCGCTGGGTAATGCAATGGAATGGTTTGATTTTGGTGTTTATGGTTTTGTTGCTTACGCATTAGGTAAAGTCTTTTTCCCTGGGGCTGATCCCAGCGTGCAGATGGTTGCTGCACTTGCCACCTTCTCCGTTCCCTTTCTGATTCGACCGCTTGGCGGGCTCTTCTTTGGTATGTTGGGCGATAAATATGGTCGCCAGAAGATCCTCGCTATCACCATTGTGATTATGTCGATCAGTACATTCTGTATTGGATTGATACCGTCCTATGCCTCGATTGGTATTTGGGCACCGGTTCTGCTGTTGATTTGTAAGATGGCGCAAGGTTTCTCGGTCGGCGGCGAATATACCGGAGCATCGATATTTGTTGCGGAATACTCTCCTGACCGCAAACGTGGCTTTATGGGTAGCTGGCTGGATTTCGGTTCTATTGCCGGGTTTGTTCTGGGCGCGGGTGTGGTGGTGTTAATTTCTACCATCGTCGGTGAAGAGAACTTCCTCGACTGGGGCTGGCGTATTCCGTTCTTTATCGCTCTGCCGTTAGGGATTATCGGACTTTATCTACGTCATGCTTTAGAAGAGACACCAGCGTTCCAGCAACATGTTGAGAAACTGGAACAGGGCGACCGCGAAGGTTTGCAGGATGGCCCGAAAATCTCGTTTAAGGAGATTGCCACGAAGCACTGGCGCAGCCTGTTGACGTGTATTGGTCTGGTGATAGCCACTAACGTGACTTACTACATGCTGCTGACCTATATGCCAAGTTATTTGTCGCATAACCTGCATTACTCCGAAGATCACGGGGTGCTGATTATTATCGCCATTATGATCGGGATGTTGTTTGTGCAGCCGGTAATGGGCCTGCTGAGTGACCGTTTTGGCCGTCGCCCGTTTGTGATCCTCGGTAGTGTTGCGCTGTTTGCACTGGCGATCCCGGCGTTTATTCTGATTAACAGTAATATCATCGGTCTGATTTTTGCCGGACTGTTGATGCTGGCAGTGATCCTCAACTGTTTTACGGGCGTTATGGCCTCAACGCTGCCAGCGATGTTCCCGACGCATATCCGTTACAGCGCGCTGGCGGCGGCATTTAATATTTCGGTGCTGATTGCCGGTCTGACGCCAACGCTGGCGGCATGGTTGGTAGAAAGTTCGCAGGATCTGATGATGCCAGCGTATTACCTGATGGTAGTGGCGGTGATTGGTTTGATTACCGGCGTGACCATGAAAGAGACGGCGAATCGTCCGTTGAAAGGCGCGACACCGGCGGCGTCAGATTTGCAGGAAGCGAAGGAAATTCTCGTTGAGCATTACGATAATATCGAGCAAAAAATCGAAGATATTGACCACGAGATTGCCGATTTGCAGGCGAAACGCACTCGCCTGGTACAGCAACATCCGCGAATTGATGAGTAACCTGAAATAGATTACCTGATGCGACGCTGTCGCGTCTTATCAGGCCCCCAATCGGTTTGGCCCGACTCTTAAGGTTCACTTAATCTCTGGCGTGCATACTCTCCTCCAGTTCAATGGAGGAGAGTGCAATGAAAAACCGTATTTATGAAAGTTTAACTACCGTGTTTAGCGTGCTGGTAGTAAGCAGCTTTCTTTATATTTGGTTTGCCACGTATTGATCTTTCTTCAGCCGTATCCAGGCGCGCGTGCCGGAAGTCTCTTCCCGGTTTTGCAGGAAAAACTGCCCGTGATGCAACTGCGTGATGCGGCTGACAATACTTAATCCCAGACCAATTCCGCCATAACGGCTGTCCATCCGTACAAACGCTTTGCTCAACTCTCCGCATTTACTCTCATCAATACCAGGCCCTTCATCTTCAACTGCCATTACCGCACCGCCATCTTCTTGCAGTTTAATCATAATGTTGCTGCCTTCGGGACTATAGCGATGGGCGTTTTCTACCAGGTTACGCAACAACATGCGTAGTAGAGTGGCGTCGCCCTGGACAGTGATGTCGGCGGCGCTTTCTGGCAACAGCAAGGTTTGCTGACGCTGGTCGAGCATGGTGCTGAGTTCGTCATAGGAGGGCAGGATCACATCATCCAGCAACTTTACATGCTGGTAATTACCCGAAGAGAATGACTGTCCGGCGCGCGCCAGTTGTAACAACTGGGAGACGCTGGCCATCATCTGATCGAGCCGCGCGACTAACGGCGCTACGTCAATGTTGTGCGTTTTCGCCATTAACTCTAGATGCAAACGTACCCCTGCCAGCGGCGTTCGTAGTTCGTGAGCGACGTCAGCGGTAAACAGCCGTTCGTTATCCAGCGTGCTGGTCAGGCGACTGACCAGATCGTTCAATGCAGAAACTACCGCTTCGATTTCGAGGGTGGCACTGTGAATAGCAATAGGTGTCAGGTTGTCGGCGGTACGCGCTTCCAGCTCTTTTTGCAGTTCCGCCAGTGGGCGGGTGATGCGAAGTACCGCCTGATAGCAGATAAACAGCGTCAGACTGACCATAAACACGCCAGGAACAATCAGACTGGCGACCGCCTCACGGATTTCACGCATGATGTGGCGATCGTTGTTGCGATTGTCGCGCAGCGCCTGCTCAAATAGCTGAATCTGCTCGGTGCTTTCATGCCATAGCCAGAAAACGCTGATCAGCTCAAATACCAGCAGAATTGCCCCAATGGTCAATATCAGCCGTTGACGCAGCGATATTGGTCGACGTAGAAAACGCATCAGGTTCAATTAGTTTTCCTCATTAGCGACCAGCATATAGCCAAAGCCGCGCACGGTGCGGATACGGGCTTTGCCCACTTTGTCGCGCAAGTTATGGATATGCACTTCCAGGGTATTCGTTGAGGGTTCGTTGTCCCAGTTGTAAATGTCGTTGTAGAGAATTTCCCGATGCACCGGACTACCCGCCTTGAGCATCAGGCGCGACAGCAGGGCATATTCTTTTGGTGTCAGGATCAGCTCTTCACCGCCCATCCATACCTGACGGCGACCCATATTCAGCGTCAGGTTGCCAACCTTCAGCTCGCTTTCGCCCTGATTATTATGGCGTCGCAGCAGGGCGCGGATGCGGGCGTGCAACTCTTCCAGCGCGAAAGGCTTCACCAGATAGTCGTCGGCACCGACATCCAGCCCGGCGATTTTATCGGTAAGCGTGTCGCGGGCGGTGAGGATCAGTACCGGCAGGGTGTATTTTTTCTGCCGGATACGAGCGAGAAAATGCAGTCCATCTTCGTCGGGTAAACCTAAATCCAGCACCACCAGGCTGTAATGACCGGCTTCCAGGCTTTGTTCCGCCATCCGCGCGGTCGTGACGCCATCACACGCGTAGCCTTCAGTTTGTGCCGCCAGAATCAATCCCTGCAATAACAGTGTATCGTCTTCAACAATTAGAATTTTCATTCAGTCGTTCTCCTGCATGCCTGCAGAATATCATCCGCGGCTTGATAATACTTCGTCTCGACGCCGGTTAATCCCAACAGGGTTGAGAATAAATTGTCCTGTGAATAGTGCTGCGTTTGTGCTTGTTTTTGCAGGCAGCTTTGATCAACCTGATACCGTTTTTGATAATCCTCCGACAACCACAGCAGCATCGGAACCTGCTTTTGGCTATCCGGGGCGATGCTATAAGGCAAGCCGTGTAGATAGATGCCATTTTCACCTAACGATTCACCGTGGTCAGAAAGATAAATCAGGCTGGTGGTAAATTTATCCTGATGTTCTTTCAGCAGATTAATCGCTTTATCAACAATATAGTCGACGTAGAGCAACGTATTGTCGTAAGTATTGACCAGTTGCTCTTTGGAACAGGTCTGGATCTCGTTGGTGTCGCAGGTGGGAGTAAATTTCCTGAACTGCGGTGGATAGCGGTTGTAATAGGTCGGGCCGTGGCTGCCGATGGTGTGTAAGACAATCACCCCATCGCCTTGCAGATTATTGATGTACTCCTCCAGCCCGTGGAACAGCACTTCGTCATAGCATTCGCCGTTGATGCACTGACCGGGTAAGTTCAGGGCAGTGACGTTCTGATGAGGTACGCGGTCACATGCGCCTTTGCAGCCGCCATCGTTGTCATTCCATAGTACGTTGATGCCTGCCCGCTGAATGATATCCAGCACGCCTTCCTGGTGTTGTGCCAGCTCTTCTTTGTAATGCTCGCGCGGCATATCTGAGAACATGCACGGTACGGAGACAGCCGTTGCTGTGCCGCAAGACGCAGTATTAGGAAAATAGATCACGTTATCTTTCGCCAGTCGCGGGTTGGTTTCACGCGGGTAGCCATTGAGTGAGAAATTCTCCGCCCGCGAGGTTTCCCCGACGATCAAAATGGTTAGGTTTTTCCGGTTTCCTTTTTGCATTAACGGGTTGCGGTGTGCGTCCTCACCAATGCGTACCTGTGGCAGATTTGCCAGTCGCTGGTGGGAATACCATGACCAACTGGCAACAATGCTGTTGGAGGGGCTTAAAGATTTCACCAGCTCTTTGTTGTTGCGAAACAGCGAGGCGTAGTCTTTATAAAAAAGCACGGCAACCAGCACAATCAGCAGTACAGATATCAGGATACTGGCTCCACGGAAAAGAACACTGCGCAGGCGCGAGGCAGCAGGTTTGATTTTTATCCAGCAGGCAATCAGCGCAGCAAGTACGCCGCTTAACCCTAGCGTTAGTAACATGCGTGGCGTCATCAACGCATAACTTTCCGCCGGTGTGGTATCAATGATATTGGCAATCATCGAACGGTCGATGACGATGCCATAAGTCATGATGAAATATTGCGCAGATGCGCCAACGAGAATAAACAGACAGGCTAGTGGTCGATTAAGCCATAAGAAAGAGCCTAGTGTCAGAACAATATTAATCACGCTGAACGCGACGACTGGCATCGACAAGAAAACCAGCACGTTATGCAGCGAATCCAGCGGTAACGCCTGTAACACCTGTTTAAAAAAGGCAATGTTCAGGCAGATAGCAATATAAAAAGAGGCCAGCAATAGCCAGGCGAGTAAATTCAAAGAGGGGCTTTTTAAAAGGCGCTTTAACATCACGGTGTTTCCATCGAACAAAGTGCGCATATGCTCGCAAAGCAAAGTTAAGCCAACCTTAAGTTCTTAAGGTTGGCTTTTATGTTTGCTGGATTAAGGAGGCTTAATCTTTGCTAATGGGTGGATCTAAAGGATACGGGTTTTTATGCAGCCGGTTGTAGTTCAGCGTGTACATAGCGGTGATCACCATCAGAGTGACAAATGACCACATGACTTCTTGTGCACCAGAACCAACCACCGCCCAGATGCAATAAAGGAAGGCGATAGTTGTGATGACCAGATACGCCGGACGCGCTTTGCCAAAGTGACCGTGGCCTAAAAGCAGTAAAGCTGCACAGGTATAAAGATAAGGCACCAGGGTAAAGATAACCGATACGGAAGAGACCAGACCGAACTCTTTGGTTGCGTTTGGTGAGATGCTGCTGAACTGGAAGATAGTCATCAGGATACCAACGATAATCAACCCGGCTACCGGTGTGCCTGCTTTGTTGACGCGGGCAAAAATCGGTGGGAACAAACCGTCATCGGCAGCGGCTTTCGCCGTTTGTCCAGCCAGTAACGTCCAGCCGCCGAGCGAACCCAGGCAACCAGCCGCCGCACAGAAGGAGACAATGGCTCCTGCGGTATCACCCAGCGCCATCCGTGCAGCATCACCGAATGGCGAGGCGGAAACGCGCAGTGCGGCATTCGGGATCATCCCCATAATTGCCGTGGTCGAGAGCACATAGCAGACGGCAGCAATCAGTACCCCACCAATGGTGGCAATAGGGACGTTGCGTTTCGGGTTTTTCACTACACCCGCTGCAACAGAAGCACTTTCTACCCCGATAAATGACCACAGCGTTACGTTTAAGGTGCTTTGAATTGCGCCGAAAGTGCCCAGACCGCTAACGTTCCAGGCCGCCATATAGGTTTCTCCGTGGAACCAGAACCAGCCGAATACGGCAATCCCGACGATGGGGATCAGCGCCAGTACAGTGGCGATGGCCTGCACGCGGGTAATCATTTTCGGCCCGACGATATTAAGCAGAACGAAGATCCACAGCACCACAACACAGGTGATAGTTAATACCAACGGATCTTTCAGTACCGGGAAGAAATAGCTCAGGTAGCCGACGCCAATGACCACCATAGCAATATTGCCGATCCAGCAGGCCAGCCAGTAGAGAACGTTAGTTTGATACCCGAGGAAAGGACCAAAACAGCGGCGCGCGTAGGCATATGAACCGCCAGGGCTGGGATCGAGGAACGACATTTTGGCGTAAACCATCGATAAAGCCAAAGCACCGATAATTGTCACCAGCCAACCATATATAGCAATCCCCCCCGTCGAGGCCAGATTTGCAGGTAACAGAAAAACACCTGACCCCATAATATTCCCCGACACCATTAGGGTGACGGGGATTAAGCCCACTTTGTGAGCATCAGCATCCGAAGACATAATAAAACTCCTGCGAAGGCGAGCTTCGTGACAATAAATTACGTCATATCATACGCCTGCATTCGCGCGTTGAATTATCGTCGGCTGGCTTATCGCTGATGCTGTTATTAATATATCTCTTCGTTAAGGTTATAAATCAGGCGATAGAACGTTCTCTATGCTGGCTAACATAATGGAGTGGGGTCATGCCATAGAAATCTTTAAATACAGAAATAAAGTAAGACGTACTGTTGTAGCCACAGGACTGTGACACCTGTGAGATATTTTTACCATCCATCATTAATTCATTTACGGCATAACGCATCCGGCAGGTGGTTATTATTTGGCTATAACTGGTGTTTTCGCTTTTCAGCTTTTTCTTTAACAAACTTGGGCTAAGGCATAAACAACTGGCTACCATACTAAGATTCCAGTCTTTATGGATATCGCTTTCAATGATTTGATAAACGCTGTCGCTAACACAATTACGTAACATATGCATTAGCAGTGAAAGGAATTTTTTACTATCGAGAAAACGAGATAGTACAGTGAATAATAATGCACGTGTTCGTTCCTTTTCCGACTCTGTTTCAGCGGGCATTATGCTGTGTTGCGCTGCGACGCGAAACACCTCTGGTGTCAGGCATGACAGGGAAATAAAAGGCGTGGCGCTACGCTGCCAGACCGGTATTTTCGAGAGATCTTTATTCAGAAAACGGAGATAATCTTTGATGATGTCGAGGCTAATATACGCAACCAAAGTGTTATTCAGAGAGGAGACGTCGATAATATTGTTTTCACAACTTAATAACGTTATATGGTTAGCTTTCAAACTTATAGGTTCTTTCCCATTCACTCTTAGCCAGACATCTTTTTCAGTTAATAAAACTATACAAGGTTGGTTGCTGCAAATCCTCATACATGTACTCCTGAAATGCAAAGAAAATAGTGGATCTCGCCAACATAGAGAGATACCGGGGACTGGTTATATAATTGTATGACGAATCAAAACATGCATAAAAATAACGTGTTTTGCTAATATTACAAATTTTTATAGTAATTTCTCATGTACAAAAATTTTTACAGAGTGAAGAAGTGTAAATAACAAACAAAAAAAGCGCGGGGTGGGACCGCGCAAAAAGTATGACATTTTTGTTTGCAGCAATTTTTATGAAAACGTTGCCATACTCAAAAGGCCTCAGGCCAGGCGGCGTAATGTTATTTAAACAATTACGCCTTCAGCGGAATAGTGGTTACGCTTTCACACACATTACGTGGTAAATACCGTCAATAATTTCGGTGCCTTCCGTTTCGTGTTCAAAACCAGGGAAATGATGATCCCAGGATTGCAGTGAGCGTAAATAGCTTACTTGTGGGCTGTTTTTATCGCCAAAGTTTTCACCGGAAAGCAGCATTGGGATCCCGGGCGGATATGGGATGACTGAGTTCGCCGCAATACGTCCCGGCAGGTTTTCAATGGATACCAGTTCAACGTTGTTATCGACAATTGCGTTGTATGCTTCGCGCGGAGTGATTTCTGCCACCGGCAGGCCGGAATAGGCTTCGTTCAATCGTGCGCCAGGATTGTTTTCTTTCAGCCAGGCAAACATTTTGTCGCCCAGATCGTGAATGCCCATGTTCGCATAAGTGTCAGGATATTGTTCAACAAGTTCCGGCATTACCTGAGCCAGCGGGGTGTTAGCGTCGTAGTGGCGTTTGAAGGAACAGAGGGTGTTAGCCAGCGTTCCCCATTTCCCACGGGTTACGCCCATTGAGAACAGGAACATAATCTGGAAGTCGGTGGTACGGGTGGGCACAATGCCGTGGCGACCCAGCCATGCGGTAACCAGTGCTGCCGGAACACCGGTTTCTTCCAGTTCACCGTCTTCACCCATCCCCGGAGCGAGGATGCTGACTTTAATCGGGTCAAGCATACTCCAGTTATCCGGAATATCTTTGAAGCCGTGCCAGCTTTCGCCCGGATGCATTACCCAGCAGTCCTGAACGGTGGTCAGCAGTTTGTGCGGTGCGTCGGCAAAGTCATAGGTTTTGCCGGTTTCCGGATCGGTAACCACTTCTTTATTCCACGGCTTAAAGAACCAACTACCTTCGTCAGCAAACTCTTTATACAACCGTGCCATTGCCTGGCGGAAATCGACCGCTTCGTCGATCACTTCCTGAGTCAGCGACAGGCCGCTGTTGCCGTCCATCATTGATACAGCCACATCGTTTGACGCGCAGATGGCATATAACGGGGAAGTGGTGGCATGCATCATGTATGCCTGATTAAAGCGGGAGAAGTTAATCGCGCCGCGGCCTTCACGTACATGAATATAAGACGCCTGCGACAGTGCATTCAGCAGTTTATGAGTGGAGTGAGTGGCGAAAACGGTCGGACCGCTGTGATCACCCGGCTCACCGCGCATCGCGTAGTGATCGGCATAGATCGGATTAAAACGTGCGTAACCGTACCAGGCTTCGTCGAAGTGCAGACGATCGGCGGTTTTTTCCAGCAGATCCTGCGCGTCTTTGGCGTTATAGCATACGCCGTCATAGGTGCAGTTGGTTACCACGCAGTAAGAGGGTTTTTGCCCGACTTTGTCTTTGGTCAGCGGGCTTTCGCTGATTTTCTTCTGCAAGGTTTCAGGCTGCATTTCCTGCGGATAGATTGGCCCGATAATGCCGTAGCGGTTGCGGCTTGGCACCATGTATACCGGTTTCGCGCCAGTCAGCATTAAACCTTGTTCGATGGATTTGTGGCAGTTACGGTCAACAACAACCACGTCGTTATCTGTCATGCAGGCTTGCATGATGGTGCGGTTAGACCCTGAAGTGCCGACGACGACGGACCAGGAGTGGTCGGCACCAAATACGCGCGCGGCATATTTTTCGCTTTCGCCAAATGCGCCAGTATGGTCAAGTAAAGAACCGAGGGAAGTTCGTTCGATGCCCATGTCGGTGCGGAACAGGTTTTCACCATAGTAGTCATGGTAGAAACGTCCGGCGGGGGTTTTAGTGAAGCCAACACCGCCCTGGTGACCTGGCGCGGCCCAGGAGTACTCATGGATGTCGCTATATTTCATCAGCGCGCTGAACAGTGGCGGCAATAGCTGTTGGCGGTAGCGGGATATCGCTGCGATGGCGCGTCCGGCGATAAAGTCAGCGGTATCTTCCAGAATCCAGGCGAATTCATCGACAAGCTCCAGCAGATCGCGATCCAGCGCGGCGATTGATTTTTCCCGGTCGCCTAACAGGAATACCGGCACATTTTGCTGACGCTCATGAAGCTTACCGATCAATTCTCTGACATTTTGGTGTTCGTCCGGATGCTCCATTTGATAACTGAACATCAGACAATCAATGGCTTCATTTGAAGAGAGAATGGCAAAGCCATCATCAAAGGAGGTGGATTTAATCACGGTAACATTTTGTTGGCTCAAGGCATTTGCCAGACGCTCAACGGCGCTACCGACCCAGGTGTCCTGATGTAGAAACTCGCTTTCAACAATTAATACTTTCATCATTGCTTACCCGGTTGTGAAGGAATCTTCGCTGCGGGCAAGTATCTTCCGGGCATTTCAGGCTGTAAAGTGATTGAAAAACAAGCGTTTTTAAAATTTTTATATTATAAACAAAAGTTTAAATTAATTTTTTAATTAATTTTCAATGTTTATTATCGACAGCTAAATTATTTTTTTGGCTGATACTGATATCGTTTTTAGCCGGGAAGCATCTGGCGGCGTTGTTGGCTAAGTTTTCGGTATTGTTGCGGCGACATGCCGACATATTTGCCGAACGTGCTGTAAAAACGACTACTCGAACGAAAGCCTGCCGTCAGTGCAATATCGAGAATACTTTTATCGGTATCGCTCAGTAATGCGCGAACGTGGTTGATGCGCATCGCAGTAATGTACTGTTTCATCGTCAACTGCATGACCCGCTGAAATATCCCCATTGCATAATTGGCATTAAGTTTGACGTGCTCGGCCACATCGTTGATGGTCAGCGCCTGATCATAGTTATCCGCAATAAAGCCCAGCATCTGGCTGACATAAAACTGCGCATGGCGCGAGACGCTATTTTTGTGCGTGCGCGAAGTTTTATTGACCAGAATAGGCTCCCAGCCGGAGAGGCTAAATCGCTTGAGCATCAGGCCAATTTCATCAATGGCGAGCTGGCGGATTTGCTCGTTTGGGTTGTTCAACTCCTGCTGCCAGCGGCGTACTTCAAACGGACTAAGTTGCTGTGCCACCAGTGATTTAATCACCATGCCGTGAGTCACATGGTTTATAAGGTCTTTATCCAGTGGCCAGGAGAGAAACAAATGCATTGGCAGATTAAAAATTGCCATGCTCTTGCAGGTTCCGGTATCGGTTAGCTGGTGCGGCGTACAGGCCCAGAACAGCGTGATATGGCCTTGATTGATACTTACGTGTTCATTGTTGATCAGGTATTCCACATCGCCATCGAAAGGCACATTTACCTCAACCTGACCATGCCAGTGGCTGGAGGTCATGACATGCGGCGCGCGAAATTCAATTTCCATCCGCTGATATTCCGAGTATAGCGACAGCGGGCTGCGGGTCTGCTTTTCATCACTGCTGCACATAAATGTGTCTGTATTCATCGATAGCCCTCTTTCCTGGATTATCAGAATCATGGCAGAAGTTGGCAGGGGTGACTGCGAATGACGACACAAAACGTAAAGAGAGAGGAATGGACAGGGTTTTATAAGGGCTAATTACTCTGTTTTTTAGGCAATTTATTCCCGAAAACTAAGATTTACTGCTAAGCAACCCAGGATCTGAGTTTTTGGGAATGCTCAACGGGGAAGCCGGAGGTTTTCTGCGAAATCGCCTGCCATGATGAAATCATTCAAGCAAGCCAGGAGACCTGAATGATGTCTGCACCCAAAATTACTTTTATCGGCGCTGGTTCGACGATTTTCGTTAAAAATATTCTTGGTGATGTGTTTCATCGCGAGGCGCTGAAAACGGCGCATATTGCCCTGATGGATATCGATCCCACCCGCCTGGAAGAGTCGCACATTGTGGTGCGTAAGCTGATGGATTCAGCAGGAGCCAGCGGCAAAATTACCTGTCATACCCAACAGAAAGAAGCCTTACAGGATGCTGATTTCGTGGTGGTGGCATTTCAGATTGGCGGTTATGAACCCTGTACGGTCACCGATTTTGAGGTTTGTAAGCGTCACGGTCTGGAACAAACTATTGCCGACACGTTGGGGCCGGGCGGCATTATGCGCGCGCTGCGTACCATTCCGCATCTGTGGCAGATTTGTGAGGACATGACGGAAGTGTGCCCCGACGCCACCATGCTGAACTACGTTAACCCGATGGCGATGAATACCTGGGCAATGTATGCCCGCTATCCGCATATCAAACAGGTAGGGTTGTGCCATTCGGTGCAGGGAACGGCGGAAGAACTGGCGCGCGATCTCAATATCGATCCCGCTACACTGCGTTATCGTTGTGCAGGTATCAACCATATGGCGTTCTACCTGGAGCTGGAGCGCAAAACCGCAGACGGCAGTTACGTGAATCTCTATCCGGAACTGCTGGCAGCCTATGATGCGGGCCAGGCACCGAAGCCGAATATTCATGGTAATCCCCGCTGCCAGAATATTGTGCGCTATGAAATGTTCAAAAAGCTGGGCTACTTCGTCACGGAATCATCAGAACACTTTGCTGAATATACGCCGTGGTTTATTAAGCCAGGCCGTGAGGATTTGATTGAACGTTATAAAGTGCCGCTGGATGAGTACCCGAAACGCTGCGTTGAGCAACTGGCGAACTGGCATAAAGAGCTGGAGGAGTATAAGAATGCGTCCCGGATTGATATTAAACCGTCGCGGGAATATGCCAGCACAATCATGAACGCTATCTGGACCGGTGAACCGAGTGTGATTTATGGCAACGTTCGTAACGATGGCCTGATTGATAACCTGCCGCAAGGATGTTGCGTGGAAGTCGCCTGTCTGGTTGATGCTAATGGCATTCAGCCGACTAAAGTCGGTACGCTACCTTCGCATCTGGCAGCACTGATGCAAACCAATATCAACGTACAAACGCTGCTGACGGAAGCGATTCTCACGGAAAATCGTGACCGTGTTTACCACGCCGCGATGATGGATCCGCACACCGCCGCTGTGCTGAGCATTGACGAAATTTATGCTCTTGTTGACGACCTGATTACCGCCCACGGCAACTGGCTACCCGGCTGGTTGCACCGCTAATACGCTACTGCGCCGGGGTATGTCTTCCGGCGCACACCTATGACGATACCAATAACAGAAGGCGGGCGTTGGTAACAGCGACCCGATACCCTATGAGCATTTCAATGACGACAAAACTCAGTTATGGATTTGGAGCGTTCGGGAAGGATTTTGCGATCGGCATTGTGTATATGTACCTGATGTATTACTACACCGATGTTGTCGGGCTGTCGGTTGGTTTGATTGGTACTTTGTTTCTGGTGGCGAGGATCTGGGATGCTATTAACGATCCGATTATGGGGTGGATTGTAAATGCTACGCGATCGCGATGGGGTAAGTTTAAGCCCTGGATCCTGATCGGTACGTTGGCTAACTCTGTAATCTTATTTCTTCTCTTTAGCGCGCATCTGTTTGAAGGTACTACTCAGATTGTCTTTGTTTGCGTGACCTACATTCTTTGGGGCATGACTTACACCATAATGGATATTCCCTTCTGGTCACTGGTTCCAACCATAACCCTCGATAAACGTGAGCGAGAACAACTGGTTCCTTATCCGCGCTTTTTTGCCAGTCTGGCGGGTTTTGTTACGGCAGGCGTGACGCTGCCATTTGTTAATTATGTCGGCGGCGGCGATCGGGGATTTGGCTTTCAGATGTTCACACTGGTGCTGATTGCGTTTTTTATTGTGTCGACCATCATCACTCTGCGTAATGTGCATGAAGTCTTTTCGTCAGATAATCAATCGTCTGTCGGAGAAAAACACCTGACACTAAAAGCCATCATTGCGCTTATTTATAAAAACGATCAGCTTTCCTGCCTGTTGGGAATGGCTCTTGCTTATAATATTGCCAGCAACATTATCACCGGCTTTGCTATCTATTATTTCTCGTATGTTATCGGTGATGCGGATCTGTTTCCCTATTACCTGTCGTATGCGGGAGCAGCTAACCTGGTGACGTTAGTGTTCTTCCCGCGTTTAGTTAAATCATTATCCCGACGTATTTTATGGGCCGGAGCCTCTATTCTTCCGGTATTAAGCTGTGGTGTTCTTCTGTTGATGGCATTAGTGGGCTATCACAACGTCGCTCTTATTGTGATAGCCGGTATTTTGCTGAATGTGGGGACGGCGCTGTTCTGGGTATTACAGGTCATCATGGTGGCAGATACCGTTGACTACGGTGAATATAAATTGCACATCCGCTGTGAGAGCATTGCTTATTCCGTGCAGACGATGGTGGTGAAGGGGGGGTCGGCATTTGCGGCTTTTTTCATTGCAGTTGTGTTGGGGATGATTGGCTATGTCCCGAATGTTGAACAGTCTACGCAAGCCATATTAGGTATGCAGTTTATTATGATTGCTCTACCTGCTCTGTTCTTCATGGTCACGCTGATTCTCTACTTCCGTTTCTATCGCCTCAATGGCGACACGCTGCGCAGGATCCAGATCCATCTGCTGGATAAATATCGTAAAGTGCCCCCCGTACCTGTTCATGCTGATATTCCGGTCGGTGCAGTGAGCGATGTGAAAGCCTGACGGACGTTGGCAATAGCGAATGAAAACATTGCCTGATGCGACGCTGGCGCGTCTTATCAGGCCTACAATAAGAAATTCAATTGATTGAATTTGCACATTTTGTAGGCAGAATAAGGCGTTTACGCCGCATCCGGCATAAACAAAACGCAGGTTGTCATCCGGTTATCAAGCCATAGCGCCGTAACTGGTGGCAGTGAAAGCGAGCGAGGAATATCACCGCGGTTAGTGCGCCCAGCAGCGCACAGAACATATCGGATTGCGTATCCCACTGGTCGCCCTGGGTGCCGAGAAAATCATCCGCGCCCTGGCCCATCGCCAATGCTGCCCACCACTCAACCAATTCATACATTGCGCTTATCGCCAGCGCCACGCAGCAGACCAGAAACGCTACCATTTTACGTCCGCGCACGTACATCCCACGCACAAGGATCTCTCGCGCCACCAGTGCAGGCACCAGCCCCTGAAAAAAGTGCCCCAGCTTGTCATACGGATTACGACTCAGCCCCAGCCATTCCTGCACTTCAAAACCGATGGGAACTTTTGCGTAGGTATACTGACCGCCAACCATCAGGATGATGGCGTGAAAGAAAATCAGCGTATAGAGCAAGGGCGTTAATGGATAACGTCTGGCGGTGGCAAGCAGCAACGGTACGACAATAATCACTGGCGTCACTTCCATCAACCAGGTCAGTTTGTCATGAGCCGAAATGCCGGTGTAAATCAGGATGAATGTTAGCGCCAACGCGCCAGTGTTAAGAATTAACGGCTTGAGTGTGCGGATCATGGTGAGTTCGCAAGTCAGGGAAAATACTGACTATTCACCAGTAAGCGTGAAATTACAATCGCAAAAGAGGTGGCCCGGGGGGATCACCTGGCAGTATACCGCCAGGCGCCGGGCCGAAGAGGTTACTTAGTGCAGTTCGCGCACTGTTGATTGACGATCTGCTGGAAGAAGTCGTTGCCCTTGTCATCGACCAGGATAAACGCCGGGAAATCTTCCACTTCGATTTTCCAGATAGCTTCCATACCCAGCTCCGGATAGGCAACACATTCCAGATGCTTAATGCTCTGCTGTGCCAGCACTGCCGCCGGGCCGCCAATGCTGCCGAGGTAGAAGCCGCCGTGTTTATGACAAGCGTCGGTGACCTGCTGACTGCGGTTACCTTTCGCCAGCATGATCATGCTGCCGCCGTAGGATTGCAGCAGATCCACATAGGAGTCCATACGTCCTGCGGTAGTTGGGCCAAGTGAACCGGAAGGATAACCAGCAGGCGTTTTGGCCGGACCTGCGTAGTAGATCGGGTGATCTTTGATGTACTGCGGCAGTTCTTTACCGGCGTCGATCAGTTCTTTCAGCTTAGCGTGCGCAATATCGCGACCAACGATAATCGTGCCGGTGAGCGACAAACGGGTGGAAACCGGATACTGCGAAAGCTGGGCGAGGATCTCTTTCATCGGACGGTTAAGGTCGACTTTCACCGCTTCGCCTTCACCTGCCTGACGTAGCTCTTCCGGAATGTACTGGCCTGGGTTGTGCTCCAGTTTTTCTATCCAGATACCTTCGCGGTTGATTTTTGCTTTGATGTTACGGTCAGCGGAGCAGGAGACGCCCATACCTACCGGGCAGGATGCGCCGTGACGCGGCAGACGGATCACGCGGATGTCGTGGGCGAAGTATTTACCGCCAAACTGCGCGCCGAGGCCGAGTTTCTGGGCCTCTTCCAGTAGTTCCTGTTCAAGCTGGACATCGCGGAATGCCTGACCGTGTTCGTTCCCTTCCGTCGGCAGTTCATCGTAATAGTGAGCACTTGCTAACTTAACGGTTTTCAGGTTGGTTTCAGCGGAAGTTCCACCAATCACAAATGCGATATGGTACGGCGGGCAGGCTGCGGTGCCGAGGGTGCGCATTTTCTCAACGAGGAAGTTTTTCAGTTTGCCGGGGGTTAGCAGGGCTTTCGTTTCCTGGTAGAGATACGTTTTGTTGGCAGAGCCGCCACCTTTGGCAACGCAGAGGAATTTGTACTCGTCGCCATCTACCGCGTACAGGTCGATTTGCGCAGGCAGGTTAGTGCCGGTGTTAACCTCTTTGTACATATCCAGCGGCGCGTTCTGTGAATAGCGCAGGTTATCTTCGATATAGGTGTTATAGACACCTTTTGACAGGGCTTCTTCATCACCGCCGCCGGTCCATACGCGCTGACCTTTTTTACCGACAATGATCGCGGTGCCGGTATCCTGGCAGGTCGGCAGCACGCCTTTGGCAGCGATTTCAGAGTTTCTCAAGAATTGCAGCGCCACATACTTATCGTTTTCGCTGGCTTCTGGGTCGTTAAGAATAGACGCAACCTGTTTCTGGTGGGCCGGACGGAGCATGAAAGATGCGTCGTGGAAGGCTTGCTGCGCCAGCAGGGTCAGGGCTTCTGGTTCCACTTTCAGAATGGTTTCACCGTCAAATTCGGCAACGCTGACGTAATCGGAGGTGAGCAGATAATATTCGGTATTGTCTTTCCCCATCGGGAAAGGTGCCTGGTAGATAAATGGTTTGTTTGACATAGCTTCCAGCCTGTAACTCTGTATTTGTTATACGAAAATGGCGTGCCGCACAGCGACGGGCAGCACGCATAGTGCAATTACAAGAACCCGTACATCGCGGCGAAGATCCAGCCAAAGACGCAGGATACGCTCACGCCAATCAACCCTGGCAGAATGAAGCTGTGGTTGATGACGAAGCGACCGATGTGGGTGGTTCCGGAACGGTCAAACTGAATCGCTGCCAGGTCGCTAGGATAGGTCGGCAGGATGTAATAACCGTAGCAAGCCGGTGCTGAAGCCACGATGTATGCCGGGTCAACGCCGATCGCCAGTGCAACCGGAACAATGGCTGCCAGCGCTGCGGCCTGGGAGTTCACAAACTTGGAGACCAGCAACAGAACAATGGCATAAGCCCACGGATACTCTTTCACCATTTCGCCCAGTACGCCCTGAATTTCAGACATATGCGCACCGAACATGGTTTCCGCCATCCACGCGATACCGTACACCGCCACGATGGCGATCATACCGGAACGGAAGACTTCGTTTTTTGAGATAGACGCGGGATTGGTTTTGGTCAGGATAATAATCAGCGCCCCGGTCAGCAGCATAAACATCTGAATAACCAGTACCATTGATAGCGGTTTGCCACCAAAAGATGGACGCAGGTCTGAATCAGCACCGAGAAGCGCGACCACGGCGATTGCCCCGAGGAAGATCCACATTGCCAGCCAGTTGCTTTTCGGCAGTTTTTTATCCAGCAGCGTAGCGGTATCACCGTAAACATACTCTCGGTTTTCCGGTACAGAGATGAATTTCTGGAATTCTTCGTCTTTATCCAGATCTTTACCGCGGAACCAACTGAAGATACCGATCGCCAGGATTCCTAACAAGGTAGATGGGATGGTGATAGCGAGCAGGTCAAGGAATTCAAGATGACGACCGTCAAAGGTGACGTTACCCAGCATTGCGACGAGTGATACTACCGCAACGGACACCGGACTGGCGATAATTCCCATTTGCGCGCCGATAGAACTCGCCGCCATCGGGCGTTCCGGGCGAATGTTGTTCTTAATGGCGACGTCATAGATGATCGGTAGAATGGTGTAGACCACGTGGCCAGTACCGCAAAGAATGGTCAGTATACAGGTGACAAACGGCGCGACAATGGAGACATATTTCGGGTTGCGGCGCAGCAGTTTTTCGGCAATTTGCAGCATGACGTCAAGGCCGCCAGAGGCTTGCAAGGTCGCAGATGCCGCCACCACCGCGATGATGACCAGCATTACATCAACGGGGGGTTTACCCGGCTGAAGGTGGAAGACGAAGACCAGAATGACCAGGCCGATACCGCCTAATAACCCCAGCGCGATACCGCCCTTTCTGGCACCATAAAACAGACATATCAGTATTATGATAAGTTGGATAGTAAATAACATGTGTGAACCCTCGCGATAATCCCATTTAAATTCTTGTCGAATAGATCACAGTCACGTTCTGTTTTGGATGAACTGTTTTCAGAGCCTGACTAAATATCCGTTTGGTCGTTACTGGCTTGAGTAAATACTTCACAGTAAATATTGGCTGATTAAAACAGCAGAAAATTTATGCACTGTGATAAGTGACTTTTTCAGAGAGAAATACTCTCTGGCGATGGGTTTATCGTTTATGTTTTGCAGATGTTAATGACTTGTTTGTTTGCTATCTTGTTGATATTTATCGGTCTGTTTTTGTTCTACAGGAAGATGCCATTAAGTTTATAGATTATTCTGATCTACCTATTTGTGGGTAAAAATACACATAATGCAGGTAACATAATAGTTAATTAACTTTTGTTAGCGTTTTGAAATTAAAAACTCTATTTATCCGAAAGGATATTAATTTGCTGGACTGAAGAAGGGAAATTATATTTGATCTGGCACAAGTTTTACTGATAGGGGATGTAACTTGTGCCAGTGCTGGTTTGCGTTACTACAATAATTGTTACTTCCAGATAACGAATAACGCTTTATTGACAATATTGCTTCAGTAATGAGTAATGCTCTGCCTGAATACGGTAACGATAAACCGGACGACCAGTGACACCATAATGGATGCTGGTAACTAAGATGTGGCAATTCACCAGCCAGATCAAATATTTACGGCACGAAACGCGTGAGATGTTAACCTCGTTGGCCAACTCGTCGGTTGAAAACTCATAGTCCTGATGAGCGTCAATCCACTGGCACAGCGTGCGTAAAGTCTGTGGCGTTAAGCCTTTCGGCAGACGACGCGTATCCTGTTCGTTGGATGAACTGCCATGAATTAGCTGGTCCAGTTCCGCCTGGTCGTAATACTGCTGCTTCTCCAGCGCCATTTTCTTTTGTCGCCAGCCGGTGAGTGCCTCTTCAAAACGTGATGCCTGGAAGGGTTTAATCAGGTAATCAACGACGCCGTAATGTAGTGAATCTTTAATAGTTGCGGCATCGGCAGCGGAAGAGATGACAATCACATCGCTTTTGCAGTGAGCGTTGTGCAGGGCGGGCAGTAAATCGAGTCCATTCTCTTTTTGCATATAGATATCGAGTAATATCAGGTCGATGGAGGTGTCGCTGTTGAAGATAATCTCTTTGGCTTTCTCAAGCGTAGAGGCAGTGCCGCAGCACTGAAAGCCCGGTATCTGTGCGACATAGCGGCGATTTAGTTCCGCTACCATTGCGTCGTCATCGATAATTAATACATTAATCATTTGCTCGACCTCTCCCCATCCCAGGGTAATTGGACAAAAAATTGTGTGAAAATTCCGGGTTCTGATTCCACGGCAATGCTGCCGCCGAGATTTTCAACCTGTTGTTTGACAAGTGCCAGACCGATGCCTCGTTCGCTTCCTTTTGTCGAGACACCTTTGTCAAAAATGTGATCGATTTTATCGGGGGGAATCCCCGGCCCATCATCGTTAATTTCACAGTGCAGCAAGCCGTGACGGTAGTGTAACGTGACGCTGATTTCGCCACCAGGTTGCGGCCCTAATGCCTCCAGCGCGTTTTCTATCAGGTTTCCCAGCGTGGTAATTAGCGTCGCGACCTGATCTTCACTACCACTGTCTGGCAACTGGCTTTCACTGTTTAAAATCAGCGTATGGCCTAAATCGGTCGCACGGTTAATCTTGCTGATTAAAAAACCAGCGATAACCGGAGATTTGATCTTACCCAGCAGAGAGCCAATCTCTTCCTGATAGTTGTTGGCTGTTTTGAGAATGTAATCTTCCAACTGCTTATAACTCTTCAGATGCAATAATCCGAGAATCACGTGCAATTTGTTCATAAATTCGTGGGATCGTTCACGAAGGGCATCGGCATAGTTGACCAGACCGTCCAACCGTTGCATCAGCTTACGAACTTCTGTTTTGTCTCTGAAGGTAGAGATAGCTCCGATGATAATGCCATTACTGCGCACCGGAACGGTGTTGATCAGTAAGAGTCTGTCTTTAACGGTCACCTCTTCATCTCGTCGCGGCGTGCCGTCGCGTAACACTTCCGAGACATCAACTACCTGCGACCATGCCTGACTAAGTGTCGATAACTTTTCGTCATCCTGCGATTTGTGGTAGTTGAGCAGTTCTTGCGCGGCATCATTAATTAGTGTGACTTCGCCACGAGCGTCCACGGCAACGACGCCTTCCTTGATCGATTGCAGCATTGCCTGGCGTTGCTCAAACAGAGTAGAGATTTCGTAGGGTTCCAGGCCGAACAGGATGCGCTTAAGTACTTTGACCAGTATCCAGGTGCCCAGACCGCCAACCAGCACACCGAATAAAATTGACCAGATAATGCTCCAGCGGCTGTCATTGATCTGCTGTGTTACACGGCTTAACTCCAGACCAATCGCCACCACGCCGATCTGTTTATGATTTTCGTCGTAGACAGGGGTAAATACGCGTAAGGCTTGCGCCAGAAAACCGTGATTAATAGCAACATTTTCCTCGCCGTTCAAAGCTTTAAGGATGTCATCACCTTTAAATGGCTGACCAATTCGCGGGGCTTCAGGGTGTGAGTAGCGAAGACTTTGCATATCGGTAATGACAATAAACAGCAGATCGTTCCGTTTGCGTACATCTTCAGCGATGGCCTGGATACCGCTCTCCTGCGGTGTTTTTTGTAAGCCCTGGCGGATTTCCGGCGAGTCAGCAAGGGTTCGCGCCACAGCCAGCGCCTTGTTGGCTAGTCCGTCACGCGTCATATCGCTGATCTGCGAGAAGTAAATCAGATGCACTACCAGCAACACCGAGAACAGCACTGCGCTGACCATTAAGATCACCGTGGTACTGAGTTTCATCGGACGTTTGCGTAACATGCGGCAGGGCAGTGAATGTCTCATCAGCTTCCTTGTATGACAAATTTCCTAAGCATTATCCCTGATGATGCGGGTAATTCAAAGGGAGTAAGGGGGATTGGCTATTTGGAGCAGAGGAGCTGGTCATTGAAACTGCCAGTGTCGTCTGGCGATTCGGGAGCTATGCTTATAGCGAAAACCATACTTTTGATAGGGGAAGGTCATGGATCAAGCTCTACTGGATGATGGTTATCGCTGCTATACCGGCGAAAAGATAGATGTCTGGTTCAACACCGCGATGTGTCAGCATTCCGGCAACTGCGTACGTGGCAACGGCAAGTTATTTAATCTCAAACGTAAGCCGTGGATTATGCCGGATGAAGTTGACGTCGCTACCGTAGTGAACGTTATTGATACGTGCCCAAGTGGCGCACTGAAATACCGTCATAAATAAGCGAGGGAAAAATGGAAATACGTGAGGGCCATAATAATTTTTATATTAATGATGCGCAGGGAAAGCAAATAGCAGAAATTGTCTTTGTGCCAACCGGAGAAAATTTAGCCATTATCGAACATACCGATGTTGATGAAAGTTTGAAAGGGCAGGGGATTGGTAAACAACTGGTGGCAAAAGTCGTGGAAAAAATGCGCCGGGAGAAACGAAAAATTATCCCGCTGTGTCCGTTTGCGAAACACGAATTTGATAAAACGCGTGAGTATGATGATATTCGTAACTGATGGGAGAGTGTGGAGTAATGATATTTTCATGTTCTGCGTAACGTCATTCAGGAGAGTATCTGAAGGGTAGGGGGATGCACAAATAATGGTCAGAGAGAGCGTTTTTTTGTCCCAAATCATCCCCTCTATTGAGCAAAAAAAAAAGAATATCTCCTATATGAGAATCATCAATCGGGGTTAATAAACTTTGCATCCCCAGGGCGTATAATATTGATAGGAGTCATTTTATGGAAGGTATAAACAGGTTCAAAACTTACGTTGTTTCTTTTGATTATCCATCATCTTATTACTCAGTTTTCTTAAGGTTAAGGTCGTTAATGTATGATATGGATTTCTCCTCTATAGTTGCTGATGAATATGGAATACCACGACAATTGAATGAGAATGCTTTCGCAATAACGACATCATTAGCCGCAAGTGAAATTGAAGATTTAATCAGGCTCAAATGCTTAGACTTACCAGATATTGATTTTGACCTCAACATTATGATAGTCGATGACTATTTCCGTCAGTTCTACAAATAGATGGGAAGGATAAGAAGATATTCAAAATGGCACTATTCTCTAAAATATTAATTTTTTATGTGATTGGTGTGAACATATCCTTTGTCATTATCTGGTTTCTCTCACATGAGAAAACACATATTCGTTTACTTAGTGCATTCCTGGTAGGAATAACCTGGCCAATGAGCCTGCCCGTGGCATTACTTTTTTCTCTCTTTTAGGAGCTGTGGTTGAGTGGACCCGCTGGTTATCTTGAAACGAAGCGTCTCTCCTCAAAGCTGGACTTGCGGAACGACGAACGAAGCAGTCATCAGGCTGCTTCGTTCATTAAAGTAAAACTTATTTCTGTGGGCGCATAGCCGGGAAGAGAATAACGTCGCGGATAGTATGACTGTTAGTAAACAGCATAATCATTCGGTCGATACCAATACCTAAACCAGCGGTTGGCGGCAGACCATATTCCAGCGCAGTAACGTAATCTTCATCGTAGAACATGGCTTCGTCGTCACCTGCAGCTTTAGCGTTAACCTGCTCCTGGAAACGTTCTGCCTGATCTTCTGCGTCGTTTAATTCGCTAAAACCATTACCGATTTCACGACCACCGATGAAGAATTCAAAACGGTCGGTGATTTCCGGGTTAACATCATTACGGCGCGCCAGCGGCGACACTTCCGCCGGATACTCAGTAATAAAGGTTGGCTGAATCAGATGTGCTTCTGCCACTTCATCAAAGATTTCGGTGACAATACGTCCCAGCCCCCAGCTTTTCTCTACCGTAATACCGATAGATTCGGCTAATGCTTTAGCGGCATCAAAATTATCCAGGTCTGCCATATCGGTTTCTGGACGATATTTTTTGATTGCTTCGCGCATGGTGAGTTTTTCAAACGGTTTGCCAAAATCAAACACATGCTCACCATAAGTGACTTTAGTTGTACCCAGTACCTCTTGTGCCAGGGTGCGGAACAGTGACTCCGTCAGTTCAATCAAATCGTGGTAATCCGCATACGCCATGTAGAGCTCCATCATCGTGAACTCAGGATTATGACGAACAGAAATACCTTCATTACGGAAGTTACGGTTGATTTCGAATACTCGTTCAAAACCACCTACAACCAGGCGTTTCAGATACAACTCTGGCGCAATACGCAGGTACATATCCAAATCAAGAGCATTGTGATGGGTAATAAATGGGCGAGCAGATGCCCCACCTGGAATTACCTGCATCATCGGGGTTTCTACTTCCATAAACCCACGAGCGACCATGAACTGGCGGATAGCGGCCAGAATTTTTGAACGAACAACAAAAGTTTGACGGGATTTATCGTTAGCGATCAGATCCAGATAACGTTGACGATAACGGACTTCCTGGTCCTGTAAGCCATGAAATTTATCTGGCAAGGGACGCAGTGCCTTAGTCAGCAGGCGTAACTCAGTACAGTGAATGGAAAGCTCGCCAGTTTGTGTCTTAAACAGCGTACCGCGTGCGCCGATAATGTCACCCAAATCCCATTTTTTAAACTGGTCGTTATAAACACCTTCTGGCAGGCTATCTCGCGCAACGTACAGTTGAATACGGCCACCTACATCCTGCAACGTTACAAAGGAGGCTTTCCCCATGATGCGACGGGTCATCATTCGGCCAGCAACCGAGACTTCAATGTTTAAGGATTCCAGTTCCTGGTTATCCTTCGCATCAAATTCCTCGTGCAACTGGTCAGAGGTATGGTCGCGGCGAAAATCATTGGGAAACGCCACACCTTGCTGACGCAGTGCTGCCAGTTTTTCGCGACGATTTCTCAGTTCATCATTAAAATCAATAGCCTCATTGGCTCCCCGTGTTTCTTGTTCAGACATTTTGGTTCCTCTAAATCCAGCTTTCAATTTAGCGTAGATAAAGAGACAGATCGGTACACTGTATTATCTGCCTCGACTATTAATAACTCAGTTTATCTTATCGAAACCAACGCTCACCTCAAGTTGATATCACTAATAAATAATCATAAAAATAGTTTAAATATCTTATTAATCTTGATTTGCTAGTGTGATTAACTAAAACTCAATTGATTCATAACCAATTGTTTTCACGGCAGTTAATCGTTGCTTTCCTGTATCATATTGGTCGGCGTGCTAAACAGAAATCGGGTAGCAAAGGCCAATACCACGATGATCGCGACACAAGCCAACGTCCACTCTCCCATCTGGGAAAAGAATCGCTGGTAAGCTGCAATTGCCATACCGCTAATTTGCGACTCTGTCGTCTGTTGTGCCACTACGCCTGCCAGCCAGTTGGCGACCGCGCCTGTTGCCAGCATATAAATACCGGTTAATACGCCAGACATTTTCAGGCGCGTGATTTGCGCAATTGCCACCGGATCAATAAAGAGTTCGGCAAAGCCCATTAGCGCCAACCCGGATATCATCACGCCCATTGACGCTTGACCGCCAGTCGCTGCATGTCGGGCATCAAATGCCAGCAACATAAAGCCACAAGCCATCAGCAGTAAGCCAAAGGCAAACTTCAGCCAGACGCGCAATGTTGAGTTGCCGCGGCTTTCTGGCGACGCCAGCCAGGCAAGTACAACCCCAGCGAGCATCACCGCAATTGCATTCACCGACTGGAATAGCGCAGTAGGTACTTCAATATTGAATGCCTGACGATTCACAAAGCGATCGATAAACAAGCTGATGGTACTGCCGCCCTGTTGTGCCAGTACCCAGAACAACGTCCCGACAAACATCAACAATACAATTTGCCAAAGAGCACGGCGGTGTTCGGGGAATTTGATCATCATGCGGGCAATGATTTGTGCAGCAATAAGGCAAACGATCGCCAGCAAATATCCGGACCAGTCGTTTTCCAGCAATAGGGTAAAAAATACCGGGGCTAAACAGAGTATCACCACCAACCAACTCCATACCGGCAAGGCAAACTTCACGCGAGTGAGCGCTTTTTTATCCATACCTCGCGTGGATTGGAAATGACGATGACCACTCAGGAATATCAACAAACCGATAAACATGCCGCCGCCCGCAAGGGCAAAGCCAACATGCCAACCATACCACTGTGCAGCCAGGCCACAGGCGATGGGGGCGGCGATAGAACCGATATTGCCCGCGGCATATAGCAGCGAAAAACCACCATCACGTCGATGATCGTCCGCGTCATAGAGCTCGCCAAGTAAACAGCTAATGTTTGATTTGAATAAACCGTAACCACAAATAATGATTGCCAGCGCCAGATACAGGCTAAAGGTTGAATTTGTATCAATGCCCAGTACCACATGGCCAAGGGTCATTAACAGCGCGCCGGCAATTACTGCAGTGCGGTTGCCGAGCAGGCGGTCGGCAAGCCAGCCGCCGAGAATAGGGGTAACATAAACCAGAGATGCATATGCGCTGAACAGGCTGATGGCATGGTTATCATCAAAACCAAGCTGATGGGTGAGATAGAGAATGAGTAAGGCACGCATGCCGTAAAAACTGAAGTACTCCCAGATCTGGATCGCCACGATATAGTATATCGCGCGCGGCTGTGAGGGTGTTTTCATGTGTTCTCCTTATGAGCAAAAAAGGGAAGTGGCAAGCCACTTCCCTTGTACGAGCTAATTATTTTTTGTTTTCTTCTTTCAATACCTTAACGGTATAGCGGCCATCAGCCTGACGGTATGCACCGTGAATGTCGGTTTCAAAGCCCGGATAGTGAGCGCCGATTTCACACAGCATCTGCAGGAACTCCAGAACCGGACGGCTTTCTTCGGTGATCATTTCACCCGGCATTACCAGAGGAACTCCCGGCGGATACGGAAGGATCATATTAGCGTTAATACGACCTACCATTTCGTCGAGGTAAACTTCTTCGGTCATACCGTGCAGCTCTTTCTGGAACGCAGCATACGGAGTCATTACCATCGTCGGCAGAACTTCAAATGCGCGATACATCAGATCCGGCAGATTGTGGTGAACAATCAGTTTGTGGATATTCTGCGCCAGTTCCTGAATACGCATGTTTTCATAGAATTCAGGATCTTCACGATACAGAGACGGCAGCATGTTTTTCACACGCAGGTTCAGGTCGAACGCACGTTTGAAGTCAGTCAGAGCACGCAGCAGGCTCAGTGCTTTGGTCTTATCGATACCGATGCTGAACAGGAACAGCAGGTTATACGGACCGGTCTTCTCAACAACGATGCCATGTTCGTCGAGGTATTTCGCCACGATGCTGGCCGGAATACCGAACTCGCTCATGGTGCCGTCTTTTTCCATCCCCGGAGTCAGCAGGGTGACTTTGATCGGGTCAAGATACATGTGTTCATTATCGATGTTTTTGAAGCCGTGCCAGGTGCTGTCAGAACGCAGCGGCCAGCATTCAGTGGTATCGATATGATCCGGCTGCCATACATCAAAGAACCAGCCATCAGATTCCGTTCTCAGGCGTTTGATCTCTTTACGGAACTTGATCGCACGTTCAATGGAACCGTTGATCAGACGCTTACCGGCATTACCTTTCATCATCGCCGCAGCGGTTTCAGTGGAGGCCACGATACCGTAGTGCGGAGAGGTGGTGGTGTGCATCATGTAGGCTTCGTTAAAGGTTTCTTCGTTTACATCACCTTTAACGTGGATCATGGAAGCCTGAGAGAATGCCGCCAGCAGTTTATGAGTGGACTGGGTTTCATAAATCACTTTCCCTTCTACACGGCCACCGCTCATACCACATTTACCTTCGTAAATTGGAGAGAAGTTGGTGTAAGGCACCCATGCGGAGTCAAAGTGGATGGATTTTACATCCAGTGTTTTCTTGATGAAGTCGGTGTTGTACAGCAGACCATCATAGGTAGAGTTAGTAATTACGGCATGTACCGGCCAGGTTGCGTTTGGTGTTTCTTTAACGCGCTTAGCAATGGTAGCGTGCTGGAATTCACTCTGTGGGATACCACCAAGAATACCGTAAGCGTTACGGGTCGGGCGGAAATAGATTGGTGTAACATCGCTCATCATCATCAGATGGGTCAGCGATTTGTGGCAGTTACGGTCAATCAGAATGGTGCTGCCTGCCGGAGCCGAGTACATACCGACAATTTTGTTGGCAGTGGAAGTACCGTTAGTCACCATGTAGCTGCGGTCTGCGTTAAATACGCGGGCGATATACTGTTCTGCTTCTTTGTGTGGACCGCTGTGATCCAGCAGAGAACCCAGTTCAGATACTGAAATGGAAATATCAGATTTCATGGTGTTCGGACCAAAGAAATCATAGAACAGGCTACCTACCGGGCTTTTCTGGAATGCAGTACCGCCCATGTGACCAGGAGTACAGAAAGTATATTTACCTTCACGAACATATTTAAACAGTGCTTTGGTCAGCGGAGGCAGAATAGTGTTGATATATTCGTCAGTGGTCTGCTTGATCTTGTTAGCAATATCATCAGCAGCACCCAGCGCATATTCAAAGAAGCTAATCTGTAAACGCAGATCGTTCAGGCTTACATCGAGAGTGGAATACGTATTAGCGAACGCGTACAACGGCAGGTTCTCGTTCATTTTGCTAATTTCTTCGCACAGCTCGAGATTATATTTATCCCAGTCAAAAATAACACCGCACAGACGCGCATTGTTTTCGATCAATTTTAATAAGTCGTCACGGTCGTTCGGGTAAACAATCTGGAAGTTCAGACGTTCAAGCGCGCGATGAAGTTCACGGATGGGTTCTTCTTTAAAATAAACCCCCATGTGATTCAATATTGCAATAACGTTCATAGTCATATCTCCAGGTAAAGAAGGCCCCTCCCAACACATGGGACAAAATGAAAGGAGGAGCCTCGGAAAATACTTTTAATTAATGTGCGTTAGATGCTGTGTGGTTATCCATTGAGTGGCTCTGGCGCTCGTGCATTTTGCGAGCGTAGAACATCAGGATAATCAGGCTGACGATGAAGGTTCCTGCCAGCTCGAAGGAGCTTGCACCCATCAGAGCGATGAAGCAGAACACGCAACCCAGTACAGAGCAGATCAGGCTGACAAAGTTGCGGATGTTAACGCCTTCAAAACGAATCAGGTCAACGCAAGAGTAGAAGTACGGCAGCATAGTCAGCAGTACTGCGATACCGGTCAGTTCACCAAACAGGTCAGATGCTTTACCACCGGCAGAGTTCATCAGGGTGATCAGGATCATCAGGGCAGTCATTTTCACAGCAGCCAGCAGCAGACCTTTTTTCGGAATACCGTTGCTGTCGACTTCGCCATAAACTTTCGGGAAGTTACCGTCGTTAGCGGCACGCACACCTGCCTGGCCTACCAGCATCATCCAGGAACCCAGAGACGTCAGGCATGCAAAGGCGGTGAATGCAGAAACCAGCGGCGCAGCCCAGTTACCCAGGATAGTAGAAGCACTGATTGCAAACGGAGCACCGGAAGCTGCCATTACAGAAGACGGATACATACCGGAAAGCACTTGAGTTGCAGCAATATAAACAATACCTGCTAAACCAGTACCCAGCATGGTTGCCAGTGGAACGGTACGTTTCGGGTTTTTAACCATACCCGTACTTACCGCTGCGGATTCCACACCCACAAAGGCCCACAGGCAGAGCAGAATACTTTTAATGATCGCATGGCCATCAGTGGTATTAGCAGTGTTCCAGTTAGCTGCATAAGTTGCAGCATCAAACCAATGCCAGCCAACAATAGCAGTCATAACTACAGGAATAAGAACCAGCACCAGACCAATAGTGGTTAAACGGCTTACCCAAGTACCGCCGAGCATATTTACAAAGGTAAATATCCAGACGATAGCAATACAGGCGATACCCGCCGGGACAGGATCATTTAATACCGGGAAGAAGGTGGAAAGATAAGATACAGCGGTAATACCAATCGCCAGGTTACCAATCCAGTTAGCATGGTAATAAAGAACACCTGTCTGAAAACCAAATGCAGGAGAAATCTCTCCGGCATAAGCAATTGGGCCACCTTGTTGCGGGTTTTTTGTTGCCAGTCGGGCATATACATAAGCCAACGACATTGCACCAATAATAGAGATAATCCAACCCCAGATAGCAATACCACCGATACTTGCAAGGTTCGCAGGTAATAATGCAATACCGCTCCCCATCATATTACCGGCAACAACACCGGTACAGGCAAATAGCCCGATCTTCTTGGCAGAACTCATGCTCTTCTCCTAATTTCATTTTTGAATTTGGAGTCCGGGTCATGATGCGTAACTATTTACTGACCAGACCAAACTGGCGACAAGATTACTCAAAAAAAAAGATTAATCCTAAAGATTAGGTGAAATAATACAAAAGTTTATGTAAGTGAGAATTTGAGCTCTCCATTAACAGATAAGAATCGCAAGTTGATATCATGAAAAGATAAACATTTAATGTTTACAATGGGTTATGTGCAGATTTGTGGTTAAAATTATGTAATAAAAATTATGCGACAAATAAAATGCCGCAACATATTACACCAATAAAAACACACAAAAATTCAACATCCAGTATTCCCGTGCATGAATCAACGCGGGAGTCACTTATTCTGAAGCGAGAAATTTGTCGAGATAAGGAACAACATAAGGAACAGAAGTCTGGAATATACCATTTTCAATCCAGTAAAGGGTGTTTGTACCAGGGCGTAAATTAAAGGCTGTGAGATATGCATCAGCAGCTTCACGGTTCATCCCCTTCATTTCGTAAACTTTGCCAAGCAACACATAGTTTAGCCAGGACATTTCAAGATCAATTCCAGTATTTATCGCCTGATACGACTCCTCTATTTTTCCATTTTCCAGGGCACTGACAGCTTTTATTTGATAGAAAATGGCTAGATTATTCATGCCCGGCATTGTAGCAATGTTATCAATTTCTGTATTCAGTGCTGCTAATTGTTTTTCATCTAAAGGGTGCTGAGAATGACGTACTATATCAACTAATGCTTTTTCTGCTCTCGCATAGATAAATTCAGGAGATGATTCAATAATCTTACCTAATAATTCACTGGCACGGTTCAATGATTTTTCATCACCATGCATTAAATAATCATGCGCTTGATAAAAATTAGTTAATAAAGCACCTCGATGAGGCAATATTTGTTGGAACATCTCCTGCATTCGTTGTGGCCACGGTTGATTCAATGCCTTTGATAAACTCTCAAGTAAATCATTTTGAATTGCCAACTGGTTACCGTTAGTGATGACATAACGTTTATCCAGCATGGTTGAACCATCTGCATTGTCTACCAATTTCACCGACATAAAGCACTGCTGAGCGCGGTATTGGCGTTGATTAACAAATGCAATAGATAACGTTTTACCAGAGCTGCTCGGTTCATCAATGTTGTAGTTAATTTTGTCATGCACCATAAAGGTGGAGAAGGTATTAAGTGACGTAGCCACCAAATCGCCCACACCTATCGCGTAAGAGCGCTGATACGGAGAAGTCCAATTGTTACAACTGTTATTCACCATATTAATGTCAATATCGCGTGGATTGAGCAAAATACGCGATTTACTCAAAGGAAGACGCGTTTCCAGGCTGGAGAATGCCACGAGTACGACACAGATACCTAACGACAACAGGAAAAAAAACCATACCCAAAAGGCAGTTAATCGTTTGCATCTAACTGGGGGATGTTCAGGTGGCTTTGGGGGGTATTGGATATCTGGACTGTGGATGGGGGGATCTGTGTCAGGAGTCGCCTCTGGTATAGGAGGAGACGAAGATAACATCATTTCCTCCCCTTCCTCTTCGCTGCACCATATAACCGGAACCATTAATTTATAACCGCGCTTCGGTACAGTAGCGATATAGACAGGACTATCTTCATCATTATCTTTTAATGACTTACGCAGTTCTGAGATACTCTGTGTTACAACGTGATTGGTGACGATACTCCTCTTCCACACATTATCGATAAGTTCATCTCTACTAAGTACTTCACCACTATGTTGAGCAAAGAAAACCAGAAGATCGATTAATCGTGGCTCCAGGGTTAGTTGACGCCCGTTGCGACTTATTTGGTTTATGGACGGAGTAACAAGCCATTCGCCAACGCGAACTACAGGTTGTTGCATAATAGAAACTCACTCGAAAAGGGACTGGCCCAATGATAATTGCCATAACCTATTTTTACCATCTATTGATGAATGTCTTTACATATTATTGGTGAATAGAATACGTTATTCTTACCAGCCATAAACTTCTTGATTACATAGCCTTACGAAAGAACTTTAATGAGAACCAGAAGTAATTTGCCTTACCATCAAAATTCATCATCTTTGCCAAAGAAAAATGTTCAGAAAATAATTCCCGGAAAATGGCCCGAAGCGCTTACTATTTTAATGGATTGTTAGTCTTTGCATGAGCAAACGGACTGATACATTTTTCTTTGTTCGCATTCAGAATCTCATCAGTCGGCGTTCTGTTTATGGATGCATTACGCTCCTGATGACGTCATTTGACGTTCAACAGCATTACGGGGCCGCGCGACATTTCGCGTCAGTCAGTGCTATAGCTTAGGGACAAATTTTCTCGAACCGGGATATACCCGCAAAATGCTGGTGATGTGGGGGAGAATCGGGTTGAGTTCGGCAGAATTGATTTGGAGGCAGAACGCTTAAATTGTGGCGTCCTGAAACGAAAAATGAACCTCCGTGGAGGTCCGTTTATATGAATTTGGTGCCCGGACTCGGAATCGAACCAAGGACACGGGGATTTTCAATCCCCTGCTCTACCGACTGAGCTATCCGGGCAACGGGGCGCATTAAACCGTAATCTGCACATCTCGTCAACCTAATTTCAGTAAAAACGATTCAATTGCTTAAGTTTGCGGCAAATCGCTTGTTTTCTGTATTTCTGTCAGGTCAGTGCCCCGCCCTGACGGCAGCGGGCGAAGCGCAGGATATCTTCCGCCAGTCGGTGTGCGGTGTCGACATCCGCCTGGCTGCGATTCACCAGCATGCGACTTAAACACCCTTCCAGCACCAGTTCCATCTGCTTTGCCACCATTGCCGGGTCGTCAACTTCCAGGGTGGTTAACAGTTCGTGGGTGAAATCATACGCCGCGCTTTTTTGCTGATCGGCCAGTTGATGGATAGGGTGGTCGGGATCGGGATAAAACGTGCAGGCAGCGATAAACAGACAGCCCGGATAGCGGTTGTTTTTAACGCATTCTGATAATGCCTGATAACGCGCCAGCAGCTTTTGTTCAGCAGATTGCGTTTCATCCAGCATCAGTTGACGACGCCAGACATCTATCTGTTGGCTAAGATAGCGCAGCGCATCGTAGAGGATGGCCTCTTTGTCTGGCCAGAAACGCTGGAGCGCTTCCAACGGATAATCCACTCGTTCAGCAACCATCTCCAGCGTAGTGTTAGCAATCCCTTGTAACTCTAATAATTTCAGGGCTTCTCCCAGTACATCTTCACGTTGCACGCTATTTTCCTCCGTCTTTCCCACTGAAGTGTCGTTCACGGTTGGCGATCGCGCAAATGTGCGCTGAAGGTTTCTGCATCCATAAAGCCCGTGACTCGTGCTTGTGGATGCTCCTGACCTTGTCCGTCAAAAAACAGAATCGTCGGTAGGCCAAGGACATTTAGATGTTTTAACAGCGCCACATCTTGTGCGTCGTTGGCAGTGACGTTGGCCTGAAGTAATACCGTGTCTGCTAACGCTTTTTGCACCTGCGGGTCACTGAAGGTGTATTTTTCGAACTCTTTACAGGCGACGCACCAGTCGGCATAGAGATCTAGCATTACCGGTTTGCCTTTGGCTGCAACGAGCGCCTGATTTAACTCATCTACTGTTTTGATTTTTTTAAAGTTGAGATGGGTTTGAGATTGTGCCGTGCTCGTCGCGCCAAACGCCCAATCCTGGAGTGGGCGCACGCTTACCAGCGCGGCTGCCAGCAGGATAATTTGTACCATGCGCATCCAGCCGCGTTTGGCTTGTAAGCTGGTGACAAACGCCCAGCCAAAGAACGCGACGCCAAGCGCCGACCACAAGCGTAATCCCCAGGCATCGCCAATCACCCGCTCCAGCAGGAAGACCGGCAGCGCCAGGATTACAAAACCAAACGCGGTTTTGACCTGTTCCATCCACGGACCGCTTTTCGGCAGCAGACGGTTGCCGAAGACAGTAATGAGTATCAGCGGTAGTCCCATGCCCAGCGCATAGAGATAAAGTGTACCGCCGCCCAGCCACATGTTCCCGCTTTGGGCGATATACAGCAGAATCGCGCTAAGTGGCGCGGTAGTGCATGGTGAACAGATCAATCCGGCAATTGCGCCCATAACAAACACACCGCCAGGCGAGCCGCCTTGCTGGCGATTACTCATCAGCGTGAGGCGTGTTTGTAGGGAAGAGGGAAGTTGCAGGGTAAACAAGCCAAACATCGACATCGCCAGCAAGGTAAAGACGATAGCGAGGCCGATAAGCACGTAAGGATGCTGTAGCGCCGCCTGGAACTGTAATCCCGCGGCGGCAACCACCAGACCCAGTGCCGTGTAAGTCAGCGCCATCCCCTGAACATAAATAAAGGTCAGCAGCAATGCTCTGGCGGTGGATAGCCGCTGTTTACCGCCCAGTACGATGCCGGAAATCAGCGGGTACATCGGCAGCACGCATGGTGTGAAGGCGATGCCGATACCGATCAACAGCGCCCAGAGTGCAGAAAAGGGCAGTTGCGCGGCGGGTTGCTCTTGCTGCGGAACTGGCGCAGGTTGTGGCGCCGCGTTGTTGGCGAGCACTTTGCTTAACGGCACTATTTTAGTTTCTGGCGGATAACAGAAACCGGCGTCGGCGCATCCCTGGTAAGTAATCGTCAACGTCGCACCAGCACCCGCCTGATTGATGGTAACGGGAAGCGTCAGCCGCCCACGGTAAATCTCGCTTTTGCCGTAAAACTCATCTTCATGCCAGACACCTGACGGCAGTTGCACGTCGGCAATCTTCGCCTGTTCAGGCGTAATACGGATCTGTTTACGGTAGAGGTAATAACCGTCTTTGATCTGCCAGCTCAGATTAAGGTCATGCTGGTTTTGCTGAAAATCAAAAGCAAAGGCTTGATCCGCGGGGACAAATTGGGAACGTCCAGGCGCGTCGAATAATCCGGCAAAAACGGAAGTGCTGCAAAATAGCAGGATCAGCGTAAAGATGCGTTGAGCCATGAGAGGTAATCTGTGTCTCCATGTGTAACAGGTAAAACCAGAAGTTCAGGTGTTTGATAAGGATGATGAGCCTTCAGGCATTCCAGCAGTGCCTGCTGGTGAGCTTTATCGGTTTTTAAGATCATCTGTACTTCATATTCCTGTTCCAGCTTACCCTCCCAGTAATAGAGAGAGGTTGCACCGGGGATCAGGGTTGCGCAGGCTGCCAGTTTTTCTGCCAGCGCTTTGGCAGCCAGATCCTGGGCTGTCGCTTCATCCGGCGCGGTACACAGCACCACGACAGACGCGGTATTCGAACTTTTTTCATCAAGCATAAACACCTCGCTAGAACAGATGGAACCGCAAGAGAGAGGTCACTATACAACGGACGAGGGAAGGATGTTAGTCGGTGGGAAAGAAAGCGGGGCGTGAACGCCCCGCGATTTGTTATTACAGCATCACACTGCCCAGCAGGAAGCCGAAGCAAACGGCCAGGGCAACACCCAGAGTACCCGGGATGAAGAACGGATGGTTGAAGACGAATTTACCGATACGAGTTGTACCCGTGTCATCCATCTGTACCGCAGCAACCAGCGTCGGGTAGGTCGGCAGAATGAACAGGCCAGACACGGCTGCGAAAGAAGCAACAGCGGTCAGCGGAGAAACGTTCAGCGCCAGAGCCATCGGCATCAGTGCTTTTGCGGTTGCAGCCTGAGAGTACAGCAGAGCAGAAGCAAAGAAGAAGATGACAGCCAGCAGCCACGGATGACCCTGAATCACTTCACCAGCGGTATCTTTGATCCAGTCGATGTTGTTGGAAACGAAAGTATCGCCCAGCCATGCAACACCCAGGATACAAATACAGGCGCTCATACCTGCTTTGAAGGTGCTGGAGTTGAGGATGTTGTCGGTATCCACTTTGCAAAGAATAGTGGTCAGGGTTGCAACACTCAGCATGATAATCAGGATGGCGTTAGTGGTGTTCATCAGCGGTTTCTCAACCAGACCCATGCTCGGGCTGTTGATGATCGCATAGATAACCACGCCGACTACGCCCAGCAGGAACAGCCAGACGGACGCTTTCGCGCCTTGTTTGATTTCAATCTGCTTCTCACCGCGCAGTTCAACTAAACCTTCTTCCAGACGCTTGCGATAAATCGGATCGTCAGACAGCCTGGAATTGAACAGCATGGTGACCAGGAAGGACATCACCAGAACCGCCAGCAAGGTGGACGGGATGACCACGGAGAGCAAATGGAGGTAGCTGATGCCGTGACCTTCCATTACGGAAGACATGTAAACCACTGCCGCAGAGATTGGCGATGCGGTGATCGCAATCTGCGCGGAAACTACCGCAGTAGACAGTGGACGGCAAGGTTTAACGCCTTGTTCCTTCGCTACTTCAGCGATAACTGGCAGCGTTGCCAGAGAGATGTTGCCAGTGCCCGCAAAGATGGTCAGGAAATAGGTCACGATCGGTGCGAGGATCGTGATGTATTTCGGGTTACGGCGCAGCAGCTTTTCTGTCTGGTGAACCAGATAGTCCAGACCGCCAGCAACCTGCATGGCAGAAATAGCAGCGATAACCGCCATGATAATGGAAATTACATCGAACGGAATGTTACCAGGCTTGACGCCGATAGCGGCAAGAACCAGCACCCCCAATCCACCTGCAAAACCAATACCAATTCCCCCTAATCTGGCGCCCAAAAAGATCGCCAGCAAAACGATGATGAGTTCTACAACTAGCATATTAGCCTTCCTTGTTTTTTAACAAGTTGATATCAGGTTGTTGTTTTTAAGTTACTGCTCACAAGAAAAAAGGCACGCCATCTGACGTGCCTCTTTTATTTGTACTACCCTGTACGATTACTGTTCGCTTTCATCAGTATAGCGTTTTGCTTTGTAAGCCGGATGCATCAGGTTCTGTACGGAGAAAATATCGTCTAGTTCCGCTTCAGTCAACAGACCGCGCTCCAGAACGACTTCGCGCACGCTCTTACCTGTTTCGGCACAGATTTTACCCACGATGTCACCGTTGTGGTGACCGATGAACGGGTTCAGGTAAGTGACGATACCGATAGAGTTGTAAACGTAACCTTCACACACTTCTTTGTTAGCAGTGATGCCGTTAATGCATTTTTCCAGCAGGTTGTAGCAAGCATTGGTCAGAATGTGAACGGATTCAAACATCGCCTGGCCAATGACCGGCTCCATAACGTTCAACTGAAGCTGACCTGCTTCTGCTGCCATGGTAACAGTGGTGTCGTTACCGATGACTTTGAAGCATACCTGGTTAACTACTTCCGGAACTACCGGGTTTACTTTTGCTGGCATGATAGAAGAGCCTGCCTGCAGTTCCGGCAGGTTGATCTCATTCAGGCCGGCACGTGGGCCAGAAGAGAGCAAGCGCAGGTCGTTACAGATTTTGGACATCTTCACAGCCAGGCGTTTCAGCGCGCCGTGAACCATAACGTAAGCGCCGCAGTCAGAGGTCGCTTCGATGAGGTCTTCAGCCGGAACGCATGGGAAGCCAGTGACTTCAGCCAGTTTTTTCACTGCCAGCGGAGAGTACTCTTTCGGCGTGTTCAGGCCAGTACCGATGGCAGTTGCGCCAAGGTTAACTTCCAGCAGCAGTTCAGAGGTACGTTGGATGTTTTTCACTTCCTCTTTCAGCAGGATGCTGAAAGCGCGGAATTCCTGACCAAGGGTCATTGGTACTGCGTCCTGCAGTTGGGTGCGACCCATTTTCAGGATGTCCTGGAATTCGACAGCTTTACGCTCAAAACCTTCGCGCAGTTGGTTAATAGCATCTACCAGTTTAATCAGGGAAGAGTAAACTGCGATGCGGAAACCGGTCGGGTAGGCGTCGTTGGTGGACTGACATTTGTTAACATGGTCGTTCGGATTCAGGTACTGATATTCACCTTTCTGGTGTCCCATCAGTTCCAGACCGATATTGGCCAGCACTTCGTTGGTGTTCATGTTTACGGAAGTACCTGCGCCGCCCTGGTAGACGTCTACCGGGAACTGATCCATGCATTTTCCGTTATTCAGGACTTCATCACATGCAGCAATGATTGCATTCGCTACACTTTTAGGAATGGTTTGCAGCTCTTTGTTTGCCATAGCTGCGGCTTTTTTAACCATTACCATACCGCGAACAAATTCAGGAATATCGCTGATTTTGTTGTTGCTGATATAGAAGTTTTCAATCGCTCTCAGAGTGTGAACACCATAGTAGGCATCAGCTGGAACTTCCCTGGTACCCAACAGATCTTCTTCGATACGAATGTTGTTTGACATGTGAACCTTCTTTTTCAAGCTGCCAATGATTTGCTTTAAACACACAGAATATATGTGGTTTCGAATGTTTTTCGACCGACGATTATCCCCTGCATCAGTCGAATACTTGGGATCATATGTTGCTTGAGGATTTCTACCGTAATCTGGATCACTTTAAGTGTCGGTTTTTACCCCTTAATTATTAATTTGTGAAATAGATCACCGCTTTGGGATTACTACCAAAAATAGTTGCGCAAACGTCTTGAAATTTTGCTAATGACCACAATATAAGCTGAACGCGATTCGCAACCCATTCAGGCGGCCGGATTTAACCGGTTGCTATTACAGGAGAAACCTTTGCGCTGGTTACCTTTTATTGCCATTTTCCTTTATGTCTATATTGAGATTTCAATCTTTATTCAGGTTGCCCACGTATTGGGGGTATTACTCACTCTTGTGTTGGTTATATTCACGTCAGTTATTGGTATGTCGCTGGTACGTAACCAGGGATTTAAGAATTTTGTGCTGATGCAACAAAAAATGGCGGCGGGAGAAAATCCGGCGGCGGAAATGATTAAAAGTGTTTCGTTGATCATTGCCGGTTTGCTGCTTTTATTACCGGGCTTTTTCACCGATTTCCTCGGTCTTCTTCTTTTATTGCCACCAGTGCAGAAACATCTGACCGTGAAGTTGATGCCGCATTTGCGTTTTTCCCGTATGCCGGGCGGTGGATTTAGTGCCGGAGCCGGTGGCGGCAATACTTTTGATGGTGAGTATCAGCGTAAGGATGACAACCGCGATCGCCTTGATCATAAAGACGATCGTCAGGATTAATGTTGAAACGCCGGATTATGTGGTTATGCCATTTTCCGGCGTTTTTCGTTTCGGCAGGAACAACCACAGCCCCGCCAGCATGATCAATGCATACACGCTTTTCCAGCCGACCATCGCCAGCAACAGGATGCATAGCAGTCCGCCAATCACCGCCAGTAGCCGATAACGTCCCTTCAATAATTTACAGCCAGCCAGCATGCACAGCAGATAGATCATAATAAAGATGCCGTTGGCATAAATGATGAGTGCGTCCAGATTGATCTCTAAAGTGTGAATCACCAACGTGCTCACCACGCAACAGCCGAGCACTGCATTGAGGGCATTGTTCGGGATATGGCGAGAAGAGAGGCGCGCCAGGTAGTGGTTGGGTTTATCTTGCGCCTGCGACCAGACCAGGCGGGCGAAACTCTGTATATAAATGTTGAGGCTGGCAAAGCAGGCCAGATAGCCAATCACGCAGGCAATCCACAGCGCCCCTACACCGAACAGTTGCACCACAATTTCCGGAAGCGATGCTGCCGCCGCCATTTTTTCACCGTAGGCGTCGAAGTGTAAGACGACAACCGTACACCCCCAGTAGACTAAACCTGCCAGCACCAGACCAATCATCAGAGCGCGGGGGAAATCACGCTCCGGATTTTTAAATTCTGAGGCAAGGTGAGCAAACGCCTCCAGACCGACAAAGCACCAGAACATTACCGATAACGCAGCAAATAGCCCGGAAAGTTCGATATCACCTGGCGCAGGGAAGGGGATATTCGCAGGTTTAATATCGGCCGCCCACCAGACGGCGACAATCAGCGCGACGATAAGTCCGGCAATAACCGTTTGTAGATTCGCACTGGAACTGGCACCGCGAGTACCGATATACCACACCAGCGCCAGCGTACCGAGTTCAGCCATCAACAGTTGCCAGCCATACCAGCCAAACATCGCCTGGCCGAATCCGGCGGCAATTTGCAGCGCAGCGGGCAAGCCAACGGGAATAACTGATAAAAATAACCAGCCTGTGACTCGCTCAAGCCGCGAACCGAACGCCATGCCGACAAAATGCGCCACACCGCCCGCGCTGGGGTAGTGGCGACCCAGAATCGCAAACACGATCGCAATCGGGAAAACTAAGATTATCAGAACAGGCCAGGCCCACAGGCTATTATTGCCTGCCACCAGGGCGGCTAAGGCAGGAACGGCAAACACGCCGGTGCCTAACAATGAAGTCGATAACAGGCCGATGCCCTGGGCCAGCCCCAGTTCTTGTTTGAGTCCACTCATGGGTTGATGTCCGATTGCGCCCAAATTTTGGGCAACTGCGCAGGTTTTTGATGGTAGCACAATCAGATTCGCTTATGACGACGATGTCGAAATTGCGATGAAACGTGAGGTGAATCAGGATTTTTACCCGATTTTGTGCTGATCAGAATTTTTTTTCATTTTCCCCCTTGAAGGGGAGAGGCCTCATCCCCATTTCTCTGGTCACCAGCCGGGAAACCACGTAAGGTCCGGCGTCACCCATAACAGATACGGACTTTCTCAAAGGAGAGTTATCAATGAATATTCGTCCATTGCATGATCGCGTGATCGTCAAGCGTAAAGAAGTTGAAACTAAATCTGCTGGCGGCATCGTTCTGACCGGCTCTGCAGCGGCTAAATCTACCCGTGGCGAAGTGCTGGCTGTAGGCAATGGCCGTATCCTTGAAAATGGCGAAGTGAAGCCGCTGGACGTGAAAGTTGGCGACATCGTTATTTTCAACGATGGCTACGGTGTGAAATCTGAGAAGATCGACAATGAAGAAGTGTTGATCATGTCCGAAAGCGACATTCTGGCAATTGTTGAAGCGTAATCCGCGCACGACACTGAACATACGAATTTAAGGAATAAAGATAATGGCAGCTAAAGACGTAAAATTCGGTAACGACGCTCGTGTGAAAATGCTGCGCGGCGTAAACGTACTGGCAGATGCAGTGAAAGTTACCCTCGGTCCGAAAGGCCGTAACGTAGTTCTGGATAAATCTTTCGGTGCACCGACCATCACCAAAGATGGTGTTTCCGTTGCTCGTGAAATCGAACTGGAAGACAAGTTCGAAAATATGGGTGCGCAGATGGTGAAAGAAGTTGCCTCTAAAGCGAATGACACTGCAGGCGACGGTACTACCACCGCAACCGTACTGGCTCAGGCCATCATCACTGAAGGTCTGAAAGCTGTTGCTGCGGGCATGAACCCGATGGACCTGAAGCGTGGTATCGACAAAGCTGTTACCGCTGCAGTTGAAGAACTGAAAGCGCTGTCTGTACCGTGCTCTGACTCTAAAGCTATTGCTCAGGTTGGTACTATCTCCGCTAACTCCGACGAAACCGTAGGTAAACTGATCGCTGAAGCGATGGACAAAGTCGGTAAAGAAGGCGTTATCACCGTTGAGGACGGTACTGGTCTGCAGGACGAACTGGACGTGGTTGAAGGTATGCAGTTCGACCGTGGCTACCTGTCTCCTTACTTCATCAACAAGCCGGAAACTGGCGCAGTAGAACTGGAAAGCCCGTTCATCCTGCTGGCTGACAAGAAAATCTCCAACATCCGCGAAATGCTGCCAGTTCTGGAAGCTGTTGCAAAAGCAGGCAAACCGCTGCTGATCATCGCTGAAGATGTTGAAGGCGAAGCTCTGGCAACTCTGGTTGTTAACACCATGCGCGGCATCGTGAAAGTGGCTGCGGTTAAAGCACCGGGCTTCGGCGATCGTCGTAAAGCAATGCTCCAGGATATCGCTACTCTGACCGGTGGTACTGTAATCTCTGAAGAGATTGGTATGGAACTGGAAAAAGCAACCCTGGAAGACCTGGGCCAGGCTAAACGTGTTGTGATCAACAAAGACACCACCACCATCATCGATGGCGTGGGTGAAGAAGCTGCAATCCAGGGCCGTGTTGCTCAGATCCGTCAGCAGATTGAAGAAGCAACTTCTGACTACGACCGTGAAAAACTGCAGGAGCGCGTAGCGAAACTGGCAGGCGGCGTTGCAGTTATCAAAGTGGGTGCTGCTACCGAAGTTGAAATGAAAGAGAAAAAAGCACGCGTTGAAGACGCCCTGCACGCGACCCGTGCTGCGGTAGAAGAAGGCGTGGTTGCTGGTGGTGGTGTTGCGCTGATCCGCGTAGCGTCTAAACTGGCTGACCTGCGTGGTCAGAACGAAGAGCAGAACGTGGGTATCAAAGTTGCACTGCGTGCAATGGAAGCTCCGCTGCGTCAGATCGTACTGAACTGCGGTGAAGAGCCGTCAGTTGTTGCTAACACTGTTAAAGCTGGCGACGGCAACTACGGCTACAACGCTGCAACCGAAGAATACGGCAACATGATCGACATGGGTATCCTGGATCCAACCAAAGTAACTCGTTCTGCTCTGCAGTACGCAGCTTCTGTGGCTGGCCTGATGATCACCACCGAGTGCATGGTTACCGACCTGCCGAAAAACGATGCGGCTGACTTAGGCGCTGCTGGCGGTATGGGCGGCATGGGTGGCATGGGCGGCATGATGTAATTGCCCTGCACCTCGCAGAAATAAAGAAACCCTCAGGCAGAAATGTCTGGGGGTTTTTCTTTTAGTCATCTTTCTAGTATAAGATTCAAACACGGACGACGCGAGGGGCGTCCAGCTCATTGATTATGGGGAATAACATGCACGTAAAATACTTAGCAGGGATTGTCGGTGCCGCGCTACTGATGGCGGGTTGTAGCTCCAGTAACGAATTGAGTGCTGCCGGTCAGAGTGTTCGCATTGTGGACGAGCAACCAGGCGCAGAGTGCCAACTTATTGGTACTGCGACAGGTAAGCAAAGTAACTGGCTTTCCGGACAACACGGCGAAGAAGGCGGTTCTATGCGTGGTGCGGCAAACGATCTGCGCAATCAGGCTGCCGCAATGGGCGGTAACGTGATTTATGGTATTAGCAGCCCGTCGCAGGGGATGTTGTCCAGCTTCGTTCCGACTGATAGCCAGATTATCGGCCAGGTTTATAAGTGCCCGAACTGATGTGATTCCGAGGCTGGGTGACAAACGTATAATTGCCTGATGCGCTTCGCTTATCAGGCCTACATCAGGCATTGCAACTGATTGAATGCTTGAGAATTTATAGGCCGGATAAGGCGTTTACGCCGCATCCGGCATGATCAACGATCACGTTATCAGTCATTTCAGGCTGGATGGCTCCAGCCTCGCATTAGCAAAGATGGGATTATTTCGCTTGTGGCGCGGCTTTGCTGATGGACTGAACGCGTAGGTGATGCAGTACGCGTAAGCATTGATCCTGGGTCAGCGGTTGGGCGTTATTTGCCGCTACGGTGCGAACGTAGACCTGACACGGCACTCCAGCGAGCTTTTTCAGTCGAGGGCTGAAATCAAGCATCCGGCGGGTGATGGCCTCCACTTCTTTACCTGCTGTCGCTTCACGTGTTTTCACCACTGCACCGCTAAATTGTTCTTTGCCACTTTCATCTTTAAAGCGATAAAGCACCGCCAGATAATGGCTAAACAAGTTTTGTTTCCATTCTGGCTGTGAATAGGTGTCATATTCCAGATTACCATTATCCTGGCAGTCGACGTCATATAATGGCAGGAAATCTAACAGCGATGTAATACGTAATGCCAGTTCACGCATTTCCGCATTATTAATTGCGTGAATGATTGCTCGCGCCAGCATTTCAATTTGCAGTTCATTGACAACTAATTCAGATTTGCTGCCGTCATGCAGAGTTAATAGGAATGTGAGATTTTCACCCTGATTATCGGTAAGTGCCAGTGTATTTACACGGCGATTAATATCAGCATTTTTAAGTTCTTCAATCTGAATTTGAGGAATATTTTCTGCCATCTTTTTCATGGCCTTATCGCGCGCTTGCTCATACTGAAGACGGTGATCAGCCTCCAGTTTATGCTTTTGATGCAGACGGCTTTCCAGCGCTATCAGCAGGTCGCGCAGTTCCATCACAGACATGAAGAACAACGATTCTTTATTGCGAGGCTCTTTTATTTTCAGTGCCAGTGCAATGAAGTTATTACTCTTGCGAATAACACCAGTGTTAACACCCTTGATGCTTATGGCCATGTAGGTTCTCCCTAACCATTTCTCAATAAAATAAATAATATTAATTTATAAGCCAGATAAATGGGCTTGGTAGTAATAGTTGTTAAAATAACATAAATAGCGGCGCTCGCTCTATATAAACAGAAAAGAAAGGTTAATTATTGATATCAGCTATATAAATAATAAAAATAGCAAAGCATATGAATAATTAATGGTTATGCAACGGAAAAGATTAAACTTCCCTATTTAATGGCAGGTCGCTGTACGCGTGTTCGTTGCTCTTGCCGGATGCGACGTAAACACCTTATCAGGCCTACAGTTCATTGAAAATTCAATCAGTTGCAATGCATCATGTAGGCCTGATAAGCGCAGCACATCAGGCAATTTCACATTTATCATCAGCTTCAACTTCCCTGTTGAATCAGTTATTGCTGACGTAGCTGCAAATCCAGCGGTGTTTTGCTGGGTTCTCCGCCTATCTCACGCGCCAGTTTTGGCACCAGATATCCCGACACCAGCGTCAGCAACTCACGCATAATCTGCCGTGCTTCATCATCGCTCACCATGAAATGCGCCGCGCCCTGCACTTTATCGAGCACATGCAGGTAATAGGGCATCACGCCCGCGTCAAACAACGCATTACTCAGGTTTGCCAGCGTTTGCGCGTTGTCGTTCACGCCACGTAACAGAACACTCTGGTTAAGCAGGGTGACGCCCACGCATTTTAACTTAGCCATCGCCTGACGGAATGTTTCATCCACTTCATTGGCATGGTTGATGTGATTCACCAGCAGGATTTGCAGCGTAGAACGGGCAAAGCGTTCAACCAGCGCCTCAGTGATGCGCGCCGGGATCACAATCGGCAGACGGCTGTGAATACGCAGACGTTTGATGTGCGGGATGGCTTCCAGTTGCGTGAGCAACCAGTCCAGTTCGCGATCTTTCGCCATCAGCGGATCGCCGCCGGAGAAAATGATCTCGTCCAGTTCTGGATGTGCGGCAACATACTCAAGTGCAGTCTGCCAGTTACGCTTGTTGCCCTGATTTTCGGCATACGGGAAGTGGCGACGGAAGCAATAGCGACAATTTACCGCACAGCCACCTTTCACCAACAGTAATGCCCGGTTGTGGTATTTATGCAACAAACCAGGCACCACGCTGTGCTGTTCTTCCAGCGGGTCGGTGGAAAAACCGGGGGCAGTGATATACTCATCTTGCGAGGTAAGTACCTGACGCAAAAGTGGATCGTCAGGATTACCTTTTTCCATGCGATCGATAAATGAGCGGGGCACGCGCAGGGCAAACAACTTTTTGGCGCTGCGTCCGGCCAACAGTTTTTCGTCCGCGTCTATATTCAAAAGACGCAGAAGTTCATCAGGATCGGTCACAACATCGGCAAGTTGCGCTAACCAATCTTCTCTGGATGGGGTGTTTAGGGTTACAATATGCGCCATTTTGTGGCTTAGCTACCAATTAACAAATTTCAGAGGGCCTTATGGCAACGTACTATAGCAACGATTTTCGTGCTGGTCTTAAAATCATGTTGGACGGCGAACCTTACGCGGTTGAAGCAAGTGAATTTGTGAAGCCGGGTAAAGGCCAGGCATTTGCTCGCGTTAAACTGCGTCGTCTGCTGACCGGTACTCGTGTAGAAAAAACCTTTAAATCTACGGATTCCGCTGAAGGCGCTGATGTTGTCGATATGAACCTGACTTACCTGTACAACGATGGTGAGTTCTGGCACTTCATGAACAACGAAACCTTCGAACAACTGTCTGCTGATGCAAAAGCAATTGGCGACAACGCGAAATGGCTGCTGGATCAGGCAGAGTGCATCGTGACTCTGTGGAACGGCCAGCCGATTTCCGTTACTCCGCCGAACTTCGTTGAACTGGAAATCGTTGATACCGATCCAGGTCTGAAAGGTGATACCGCAGGTACTGGCGGCAAACCAGCTACCCTGTCCACTGGCGCTGTGGTTAAAGTTCCGCTGTTCGTACAGATTGGCGAAGTTATCAAAGTGGATACCCGCTCTGGTGAATACGTATCTCGCGTGAAGTAATACGGTTGTGGTGCGGCCTGCTGGCTGCACCATCACTTTTCAGGTCAGAGATGATGAAACGCCTTATCCTTCTTGTTTTGCTTGCCAGTACGCTGCTCACGGGCTGTAACACCGCTCGCGGTTTCGGTGAAGATATCAAACATCTCGGCAATTCCATTTCCCGCGCTGCCAGCTAATTTCCTCTTCACTTCCGAAAAATCATCAGATTCCCGTCATTTTTGGTGATGTTGTCTATTATTAATTTGCTATAGGCAAACACAAATAACATTACCTAAAAGGAAGATATTATGGTGAAGAAGACAATTGCAGCGATCTTTTCTGTTCTGGTGCTTTCAACAGTATTAACTGCCTGCAACACCACGCGTGGCGTTGGTGAAGACATCTCTGATGGTGGTAACGCGATTTCTGGCGCAGCGACGAAAGCGCAGCAATAAGCAATAACGGTACGACAGGTTTGTCGTGCCGTTTGTTTTTCCCGGCGGTAATCACTGCTGTAACCGTTGAAATTTCCTCTTAAATCGGCAGAATACTTCTTTCACTATCAGCTTTGCGGGACGACCCGCAAACGCATCGTTTCACCGGGGACGGCCCCATTTCTCCGGAGTATTATATGTCCTGGATTATCCTGTTTATTGCTGGTTTGCTGGAAGTTGTCTGGGCGGTAGGCCTGAAATACACCCACGGTTTTAGTCGTCTGACGCCAAGCGTAATTACCGTGACGGCGATGATTGTCAGTATGGCGTTGCTCGCCTGGGCAATGAAATCGCTACCGGTAGGTACAGCTTATGCTGTCTGGACGGGGATTGGCGCAGTCGGGGCGGCGATCACCGGTATTGTGCTGCTCGGTGAGTCTGCTAGTCCGATGCGCCTGGTGAGTCTGGCGTTAATCGTACTGGGGATAGTTGGTCTGAAACTCAGCACCCATTAACTGCCGGGTTGCTGTACCCAGATAAACTTACTGACATCAAATCCTTCCCGGGTTGCGACCGCCAGCATCTCCTGTTTAACTTCGCTAGAAATAGTTGGCGTGCGGGAGAGTATCCACAGGTAGTCGCGATCCGGACCGCAAACCAGCGCGTGGCGATACTCCCGGTCGAGCGCAATGACGTTATAGCCGCCATAGAAAGGGCCAAAGAATGACACTTTCAGCGCTGCGCGATGCGGATCTCCGGTAAAGTACGCTTTCCCTTCGCTCTGTTGCCACATCTCCCTGTCCGGATTATAGCCTTTGTTGATGACATTCAATCCACCATCATCCCGCAGGCTATATGTCGCGGTGACTTTCTCCAGTCCGCGTTCAAAGCGGTGATCAAAACGGGCAATCTCATACCAGGTGCCAAGATAGCGCTTAGCGTCGAAATTATTTACTACGGTCACGCCACGCGGCGGCGTAGGTGAACTACAGGCAACGACAAGAAATGCTGCTGTCGCTGCGGCAACAAGAGGGAGCAGGCGCATAGATGTTTCCTTACTGGTTTTTTTCTAAGTGTAGATGACAGCAAGGAAAAGCGGAGAAAAGGCCCGTAAATTCGGGCCATCTTCGTTGTTATTGCAAAGCGTTGAGGATCTGCCAGGCGGCGGCGACTCTCACCGGGTTTGGATAGTTTTTGTTAGCCAGCATCCACAATACCCAACTCTTTTTCTGGGATAAATGCGACATAGCTACCAAATCCGCCGGTCGCCCCTGTTTTATGTACCCATGATGCGCGCACAGCAGGAGCAGGGGGCGTAATCGCTTTTACTGGTCGTGCTGCCAGTGCAATTTTATTGTCGCTGCCATTAATGATGCTGTCAGGATTTACCGGCCAGTCCAGCATTTCCCAGCCCAGGCCTTGATACATATCGCCAATTTTCCAGTAGCGAGATTGCGCCAGTTGGATACCTTGCTGAAGTGTTTTGTCGTTGATATTACGAGGATCTATATTGCTTTGTAGCCAGCGGGCCATGTCTTCAATCGTCGATTTCACACCGTAAGCTTCAGCATCTAACGCCCCTGGCGAAACATGCACCGCCTTACCTTCGCGATATCCCCAGGCGTAATTCTTTTCTTCTGCAGGCGGCACATTAATCCACGTATGGGTGAGTTTGAGTGGCTGGAAGACACGGGTATCCATTGCCTGTTCAAAGCTCAAACCAGACGGCTTCACAGCTAGCGAGCCGAATAAACCGATACTGGAGTTGGCATACAGACGTTGTGTTCCTGGCGTCCAGTCAGGCTGCCAGTTTTGATAGAAGCACAGCAAGTCGCTTGAGGATTTAACGTCATCCGGCACTTGCAATGGCAGGCCGCCAGCGGTGTAGGTTGCGAGATGTAATAGCGTGATCCCGTTCCACTGTTTAGCGGTAAGTTCAGGCCAGTATTTTGTGACGGGATCGCTTAGATTTATTTCCCCTCGAGCAATAGTGTCGCCACCAAGTACGCCCGTAAATGTTTTGCTGACCGAGCCTAACTCAAACAACGTTTGCTGCGTGACGGGCTGCTTTTTATCTACGTCCGCATAGCCCCAGGTAAAGTAATAAGGTTTGCCCTGATAAATCACTGCAACGGCCATGCCCGGGATTTTTTGTTGTTCTATAAGCGGAGTCATTGTGCGATGCACAATATCGTTGAGCTGTTGGGGGGCGGCAAGTGCGGAGCAAGAGGCGGTAATCAGTAAGGCGCAGAGCGTCATTTTGAGCATAAGGTCTGGTTCCCATACAAAACGGCCCGCCATAGGCGGGCCGGATTTACATTGGCGATGCGTTAGATTGTAACGACACCAATCAGCGTGACAACTGTCAGGATAGCAGCCAGACCGTAGAAAACCCATTTGCCCGCAGGCACGTGGATTTTCAGATCGTGCATCGCGTGGTGCATACGGTGTAAACCACACCACAGCGGCAGAACGATCATCAGGAACAGGAATACGCGACCAATGAAGCTCTGCGCGAACGCCAGAACGCGTTCGTAGCTCAGAGCATCACCCGGAAACAGTCCCAGCGGCAGCATAATGCCGACCAGCAGGATCATTACCGGTGCAATGATTGCGCTCCACATACCACCGGCCCCGAAAAGGCCCCAGAATACCGGTTCGTCAGAACGCTTTGGATTTGGATTAATCATCTCAGGCTCCTTACCAGTACAGGGCTACAAACAGGATTACGATGGTGGCAACCACGGTTACCGCCCAGAGACTTTTGATAATTGGCTCTGGTCCCATTTTTTCGTCTTTTACAATGATATTGGCCGCTTTCGGTGCCAGTTCAAACCAGGTTTTGGTGTGCAGCAGAGCTGCCGCCAGAGTGATCAGGTTAATGATCACGATAACCGGGTTTTGTAAAAAGTCGACGAATCCCGCCCAGGCTTCCGGGCCATTTTTCAGGGCAAACAGCCCGAAAATCAGTTCAATGCTGAACCACACAGCCGGAACCGCCGTGCCTTCGCGCAGCATGTAAAAGCGATAAAACGGCAATTTTTTCCACCAGGTGGACGTCATTGGCCGTACATACGGTTTACGTTTAGTCGTCATGTTGCACTCCTTAGCGTGGTTTCAGGGTCGCGATAAGAAAGTCTTTCGAACTTTCTACTTTGCCCTGCTGAATGGCCGCAGCCGGATCGACGTGTTTCGGGCAGACTTCGGAGCAGTAGCCCACGAAAGTACAGCTCCATACGCCGTTCTGGCTGTTCAACTGCGCCATACGCTCCTTCTTACCGTGGTCGCGGCTATCTTCGTTATAACGATGCGCCAGCGTAATGGCAGCCGGACCGATGAACTCTGGGTTCAGGCCAAACTGCGGGCACGCGGCGTAGCACAGACCACAGTTGATGCAACCGGAGAACTGATGATACTTCGCCATCTGCGCCGGGGTCTGGATGTTAGTACCCTGATCCGCGGTGCGGGAGTTGCCAATGATGTATGGTTTGATCGCTTCCAGACTTTCGATGAAGTGGGTCATATCGACGACCAGATCGCGTTCGATCGGGAAGTTAGCTAGCGCTTCAACCTTCATACCGTCGGTGTAGTCACGCAGGAAGGTTTTACATGCCAGTTTCGGCACGTTGTTGACCATCATGCCGCAGGAACCACAAATCGCCATACGGCAGGACCAGCGGTAGCTCAGATCCGGTGCCAGGTTGTCTTTGATATAGCCCAGCGCATCCAGTAATGAGGTGGTTGCGTCATAAGGCACTTCATAAAATGCGCTATGCGGTGCGGTATCGACTTCCGGGTTATAGCGCACCACCTCGATTTTCAGGTTCTTCATCTCAGCCATTCGCCTTCTCCTTCTTATTGGCTGCTTCCGCCTTATCGGCTGCATCCGCTTCGCCACCGTAAACGCGTTTAGCTGGCGGCAGCGTAGTAATCTTCACGTCGCTGTACTCCAGGCGAGTAGTGCCATCAGCATCGCGGAAGGCGAGGGTGTGTTTGAGGAAGTTGACGTCGTCACGCTCGGTGCAACCTTCGTCCAGACGCTGGTGCGCGCCGCGAGACTCTTTACGCGCCATTGCGGAGTGCGCCATACATTCGGCAACGTTCAGACCGTGGCCCAGCTCGATGGTGTAGAGCAGGTCGGTATTGAACACGCTGGAGGTGTCGGTGATGCGCACGCGCTTGAAGCGTTCTTGCAGCTCCGCCAGTTTGTCGATGGTTTTCTGCATCAGTTCCGGCGTACGGTAGATACCGCAGCCTTCTTCCATGGCCATGCCCATTTCGTCGCGGATCTTCGCCCAGTTTTCGCCGCCGTCCTGGTTAACCAGATCTTTCAGACGCTGTTCAACGGCAGTAGCCTGTGCATTGATTGCCGCATCGTTGCCATTACCAGCGGTAGATGCGCGCTCCATAGCTTGCTCACCGGCCAGACGACCGAAGACCACCAGTTCTGCCAGTGAGTTGGATCCCAGACGGTTTGCACCGTGCAGACCTACAGAGGAACATTCACCGACGGCGAACAGACCCTTAATACGGGTTTCGCAGTTCTGATCGGTTTCGATACCGCCCATGGTGTAGTGCGCGGTCGGACGTACCGGAATCGGTTCTTTAACCGGATCGACGCCAACGTATGCTTTTGCCAGTTCGCAGATAAACGGCAGACGTTCGTGCAGTTTTTTCTCACCCAGGTGACGCAGGTCGAGGTATACCACATCGCCGCGTGGTGTGGAGATGGTGTTGTCTTTACGCCATTCGTGCCAGAAGGCCTGAGAAACTTTGTCGCGCGGACCCAGTTCCATATATTTGTTTTTCGGCTCGCCCAGCGGAGTTTCCGGGCCCATGCCGTAATCTTGCAGATAACGGTAGCCATTTTTGTTGACCAGAATACCGCCTTCACCGCGGCAACCTTCGGTCATCAGGATACCGGAACCCGGCAGACCGGTCGGGTGATATTGAACGAATTCCATGTCACGCAGCGGAACGCCGTGGCTCAGTGCCATGCCCATACCGTCGCCAGTAACAATGCCGCCGTTGGTGTTGTAGCGATATACGCGACCCGCGCCGCCGGTAGCCATAACCACCGCATTAGCACGGATTTGCACCAGCGTACCTTCCATCATGTTCATTGCCACCAGGCCGCGAACGTGACCATCATCGACCAGAATATCCAGCACGAAGTGTTCATCAAAACGCTGGATCTGCGGGAATTGCAGAGAGGTCTGGAACAGCGTGTGCAGCATATGGAAGCCTGTCTTATCGGCGGCGAACCAGGTACGCTCGATTTTCATACCGCCGAAGCGACGTACGTTGACGCTACCATCCGGGCGACGGCTCCATGGGCATCCCCACAGTTCCAGTTGAGTCATTTCAGTTGGGCAGTGGTGGACGAAATAATCCACGACATCCTGCTCACACAACCAGTCGCCACCCGCTACTGTATCGTGAAAGTGATATTCGAAGCTGTCATGATCCTGCGCGACAGCGGCGGAGCCCCCTTCTGCGGCAACGGTATGGCTGCGCATCGGGTATACTTTTGAGATTAGTGCGATTTTTGCATTTGGATTTGCCTGCGCGGCAGCAATTGCAGCACGTAATCCCGCGCCACCGGCACCTACAATGGCAAGATCGGCTTGAAAGGTTTGCACGACATTCCTCCAGATTGTTTTTATCCCGCAGCACCGTACTTCAGGGTAAGTGTCTGAAAGCTACGGTCTGCGAACGCTATTCCACTGCTCCTTTATAGGTACAACAGTATAGTCTGATGGATAAGTCTGAAATTTGACGAGATCGATTTTTTTAGCGTGCCGGGAGGCTAAATTATCACTGAAGATGATTAATTTAATTACTAAACCATCATATTGCGGTTTTTTTAGTCACTGCCCACCGTTGATTGATTTCTGCGTAAAATTTGTCTCGCCGTCGCGTTGCGAGTAGACTTCGTGCCCTTGTCAAAAACTGGAGATTTTACTATGAGCGAAACGGCATCCTGGCAGCCGAGCGCATCCATTCCTAACTTATTAAAACGCGCGGCGATTATGGCGGAGATCCGTCGTTTCTTTGCCGATCGTGGAGTGCTGGAGGTGGAGACGCCTTGTATGAGCCAGGCGACGGTAACCGATATTCATTTGGTCCCGTTTGAGACACGTTTCGTAGGCCCCGGGCACTCGCAGGGGATGAATCTCTGGTTAATGACCAGCCCGGAATACCACATGAAACGCCTGTTGGTTGCCGGTTGTGGTCCGGTATTCCAGTTGTGCCGCAGCTTCCGTAATGAAGAGATGGGACGTTATCACAACCCTGAGTTCACTATGCTGGAGTGGTATCGACCGCATTATGATATGTATCGGTTGATGAATGAGGTGGACGACCTCTTGCAACAGGTGCTGGACTGCCCGGCGGCAGAAAGCCTTTCTTATCAACAAGCTTTCTTGCGTTATCTGGAAATAGACCCGCTTTCTGCTGACAAAACGCAACTGCGAGAAGTCGCGGCGAAACTGGACTTGAGTAACGTTGCAGACACCGAAGAAGACCGCGACACGTTGCTGCAACTGCTGTTTACCTTTGGCGTGGAACCGAACATTGGTAAAGAAAAACCAACGTTTGTGTACCATTTCCCGGCCAGCCAGGCATCACTGGCACAAATTAGTACGGAAGATCATCGGGTCGCGGAACGCTTCGAGGTCTACTACAAAGGTATTGAGCTGGCGAATGGTTTCCATGAATTGACGGACGCTCGTGAACAGCAACAACGCTTTGAGCAGGATAACCGTAAACGTGCGGCGCGTGGTTTACCACAACATCCTATCGACCAGAACCTGATTGACGCCCTGGAAGTTGGTATGCCTGACTGTTCCGGCGTGGCGTTAGGTGTTGACCGCCTGGTGATGCTGGCATTGGGCGCTGAGACACTGGCGGAAGTCATTGCCTTTAGTGTCGACCGGGCATAATTCTGAAAAGCTAGCTCAATCGCAACACAGAATGGCGTAGCTGACGCCATTCTGTAGCAGATGTTTTCATTTTCCCGCTAAAGCGCACAATTTAAGACTGGATGTTTGCTATCATCCAGGTATCAATTCTGTATTAGTTTTATTGTTGCCTGCCAATCGGTGGGTAGTGCAGTTAATTGGCGCGTTTAATATATGCGCTGAAATGAAGGATGATTCCATGCCTCACACGATAAAAAAGATGAGTCTAATTGGGCTCATATTGATGATCTTTACTTCAGTATTCGGTTTTGCGAATAGCCCATCGGCTTATTATTTAATGGGTTATAGTGCGATTCCATTTTATATATTTTCTGCATTATTATTCTTTATTCCATTCGCCTTAATGATGGCTGAAATGGGGGCGGCCTATCGCAAAGAAGAGGGCGGTATCTATTCCTGGATGAATAATAGCGTTGGGCCACGTTTTGCTTTCATCGGCACCTTTATGTGGTTTTCCTCTTATATCATCTGGATGGTGAGTACTTCCGCTAAAGTTTGGGTGCCGTTCTCAACATTCCTCTATGGTAGCGACATGACTCAGCACTGGAGTATTGCCGGGCTGGAGCCTACGCAGGTTGTTGGTCTGTTGGCTGTCGCATGGATGGTTCTGGTTACCGTCGTCGCCTCAAAAGGGATTAATAAAATAGCCCGTATTACTGCGGTAGGTGGTATAGCAGTAATGTGTCTTAATTTAGTATTACTGTTAGTGAGCGTTGCTATTTTGTTATTAAATGGTGGTCATTTCGCACAGGATATTAATTTTGTGGTATCTCCAAATCCGGGATATCAGTCCGGTCTGGCGATGTTATCTTTTGTCGTATTTGCTATTTTCGCTTACGGTGGAATTGAAGCTGTTGGCGGTCTGGTTGATAAAACGGAAAATCCTGAAAAGAATTTTGCTAAAGGTATTGTTTTTGCCGCTATTGTTATTTCGATTGGTTATTCCCTGGCAATATTCTTATGGGGCGTCAGCACTAACTGGCAGCAGGTATTAAGTAATGGTTCGGTTAACCTTGGCAATATTACTTATGTACTGATGAAGAGCCTTGGGATGACGCTGGGTAATGCACTGCATTTGTCGCCCGAAGCATCATTGTCGCTGGGGGTATGGTTTGCGCGTATTACCGGACTTTCGATGTTCCTTGCTTACACGGGGGCGTTCTTTACGCTTTGCTACTCGCCGTTGAAAGCAATCATCCAGGGGACGCCGAAAGCATTGTGGCCGGAACCAATGACGCGTCTGAACGCGATGGGAATGCCGTCTATTGCGATGTGGATGCAGTGCGGGTTGGTTACTGTCTTCATCCTGCTGGTTTCGTTTGGCGGCGGCACCGCATCGGCGTTCTTTAACAAGCTGACGCTGATGGCGAATGTCTCCATGACTATTCCGTATCTGTTCCTTGCCCTGGCATTCCCGTTCTTTAAAGCGCGTCAGGATCTCGACAGACCGTTTGTTATTTTCAAAACGCACATGTCAGCAATGATTGCCACAGTGGTTGTCGTATTGGTGGTGACGTTTGCTAACGTCTTTACCATCATCCAGCCAGTAGTCGAAGCCGGAGACTGGGATAGCACATTGTGGATGATTGGCGGCCCTGTCTTCTTCTCGCTGTTAGCAATGGCGATTTACCAGAACTATTGCGGCCGCATGGCGAATAAGCCTGAGTTAACCTTAGATTGATTGTATGCAATAACAACTCATCGCCAGCCCGGCGATGAGTTGTCTGAAAAGGAAGATGTCATGGATGGCACGGGTCGGGGCCCGCTGATAACCGAAGATCAAGTCAGAGCACTGCAATTTTCTGCTGGGGATGTAGCGGAAATAGAGCAGACTATTCTCTCTTTTTTCGATGCCTGCCACACCCGTAAAATAGCGATGGTGGTCGGCAATACCATTAATACCCTCAAAGATCGAGACCGGAATCGGTGGCGAAACCTGTCGGATATTTATTGCGCTTACCTTATCAGGTTCCTGGTTTTTCGTGGCGAATTGGTCGGATACGGTGATTTGTTCAGAATGCGTTTTAGCGAAATGAAACTGTCGGTTGAAACGTCATGAGTGCACATCAGTTTATTTTATGCTGCATTTGGTTCTTCGTATCTGTTCTCTGGATTCTGATACTGTCCACGCTGGACAAAGAATGGATGATTGATGGACGCGGGATTAACAACATCTGCGATGTGTTGGAGCATCTGGAAAATGACGATACTCGCGATGTCGGTGTGATAATGACGTTGCCGCTGTTTTTCCCTTTTCTGTGGTTCACGCAGTGGCGAAAAAAACGCGGCTGGTTTATGTACGCCACCGCACTGGCGATCTTCGGCTACTGGCTATGGCAGTTTTTCCTGCGCTATCAGTTTTGTTGGTGATTGAAACTGCCAGAGTCGCCTCCGGCAGTTTCTCACGTTACAAGCTTCCTGCCTGACGCCCTTTACCCGCAGACGTTAATGTTCTGCCCGTTTGTTTACCGTTCAGACTTTCCAGACGCATCTGGAACGGCGGGAATGGCATATCGATACCGTGGGCGTGGAAGCCCGCCAGAATTAACTGGTGGATCTCGTGGCGCAGCGGCATACGGTGACCCATTTCCGCGGCGTAAATACGCAACTCGAAAATCTGAATCCCCTGTTGTAGATCGACCAGGAAGACTTCCGGTGCCGGGTTGTCGATGACCAACGAGCAGCGACGCGCTGCGGTTAGCAAGATTTCCGTCACTTCTTCACTGTTGGCATCGGCAGGAGCCGGAATCGTCAACACCACGCGCGTGACCGAGTCAGAAAGCGACCAGTTGATAAACTGCTCAGTAATGAACGCTTTGTTCGGCACAATAATCTCTTTGCGATCCCAGTCGCTGATAGTGGTGGCGCGGGTGTTAATTTTCGTCACACTGCCAGTAAGATCGCGAATTGTCACCGTATCGCCAATGCGAATCGGTTTTTCGAACAGGATAATCAGACCAGAGATAAAGTTGGCGAAAATCTCCTGCAAACCAAAACCGAGACCAACACCGAGTGCAGCGACCAGCCACTGCAATTTCGACCACTCAATACCAATCATCGAGAAGCCGACCAGCCCGCCAATCAGCATCAGCAGATATTTGGTGATGGTGGTGATGGCGTAACCTGTACCTGGCGTTAAATCAAGGTGCTGCAAAATCGCCAGTTCCAGCAGCGCGGGCAGGTTGCGCACTAGTTGCGTGGTGATGATAAACACCAGAATGGCAATCAGCACTGCACCGAGAGTAATCGGTTCCAGACTTTCCACGCCCTGCACTGTGGAGGTGACATCCCACAGCGAAATATTTTCGAGGAAGCCAAAAGCGGAATGAATTTCTGACCACAGCACGATGACTGAAAGAAGGGCGATCAGCATCAGGATTGAACGCACCAGCCGCAAGGATTGTGCACTGATAGCATCGAGATCGACTTCGCTTTCATCCACTTCAATCGCCCCTTCCGGGCTACTGTGATGATGCGCTTCTTCTTCGCCACGCGCGCGTTGTGCCAGCATTTCAGCACGGCGATGCTTCGCCCGGTCAAACGCCAACCTGCGGCGTTGGATCAGCATCCAGCGGCGGATAACGTGATAAATCACCAGTAACAGGAACCAGATGGCGACCGATGTTTCCAGCCTTGCCAGCAGAGCCTGCGCTGTTGCCAGATAACCCACGGCTGCGGCGAGAATAGCGACCAGTGGCGCGCCAATCATCATGTTCCACAGCATATGGTTGGCAATGTTGTCACCACTGCCTTCTTTGTTAAGATACAGTGGGATCCCGGCTTTTTTCAGGCTGAGCGTGACCACTGCCAGTGCACCGCAAATGAGGATAAAGCAAAGACGTCCCAGTGAGCCGGAAAACTCGCGGTCGTCGAGATTATCAAACATCATCAGCGCCATAATCAGTGGCACGATAAGCCCAATGCTCATCAGGTAGTAGCGCATACCACGGGAAACACGTTCGCGCGGCCAGCCGAAATGGGCGATAAACAAGCCGTTCGGGCGAGCAAAGGTGGCGCAAATCATCACCACCCACAGCAGTGGCACGGTGGCCGTTACACCATCGCCAATCGCTACCGCCAGCGGATAAGGCCACGCCTCGCGCAAGCCGTAACCCAGCGTCATCCACAGCACTGGTAGCGGCGAAGCGACGAGGATCGACCAGAAAAGCGTCCGTAACGTCAGCCAGAAATGATCCTGAGTGACTTTGCCGACTTTAGCCGCCGAACGTTCAAGAAAACGGGTGAAATAGCGGCGCGAGTAAATGCTGCAACCGACCAGAATCAACGCGCCAAACAGCGGTAAAATAGTCTCTTTGCTGGTCAGCATCATCATGGTGGCTTTACCTAACTGACTGAAGGTGTCCAGCGAGATCAGACGACGCAGATCCTGGGCGATTTCCAACGGCCAGGCGATGGTCATCGGGCGCACATCAGAGGTCCAGAACAGATAGCGGTGTGTCGCTTCGTTGACCTCTTTCAGCGCATCTTCCAGTTGCCCGTTGGAAACTTTCAGCTTGGTTAGCTCAAGCAGTAGCGTGTCGCCGCCCTGGAGTAATGAGTTAAGCAACTCGCGCTGAGTACGCAATTGAGCTTCGAGTATCCGGTTTTGCTCGGCAGTCAGCGGCTGGCCGTCGGCCTGAAGGATCTGTCGCAGTTGTGGCTGTTTATTGAGGAGATCTTCATAATGCAACCGTTGCACGCGCAACTGAGCCATCTCGGTATCAAGCTGTTGCGGTTTCGGCATTTCCGGCAGGCGTGCCACCTGCGCCCGCAGTGCTTCACCGAGCAAGTTTGATGAACCCAGCCATTGCGACTGTTCACGCAGCGTATTCAGCGCCTGCCGGACTTGCAACGTCTGGCTGGCAGCCTGACGCTGCTGTGAGGCGACGAGATCCATCCGCTGCGCTTGCTGATTCAACGCCGCCGATAGTTCACGGTTAATTTTGAATTGAGCAACGATATCTTCCGGCAAATCGGCACTGCTTTCTGCCAGTAATTCAGTGCTTTCCAGCGCCCGCTCTGCCTCAAGCTGGCGTTGGCTGTTCAACTGGTTGCGCAGGGCCTGCAAATACGCATCCAGTTGCTGACTCTCTTTTTCTGCCAGTGCCGAGCGCAGACGAGCCAGTTCCTGACGGTTATTGGCAGAAAGTTGCGCCAGCTCGAGTTCATCGACCAATGATTTCAAACGTGCGGAGTCGGCCTGCAACGCGAAATTTTGTGCCTGATTAAGCGGACTATTTCCCGTGAGTGTCCCCAGTCGGCGCTCAATTTCATTCAACTGGCGGCGGGCGTCAGTTTGCTGTTGTGGTAATTGATTAAGCGAATCCGCAATCTCGCGGGCGCGTTCCTGCTCTTGCTGGGCCTGACGGCTTTTATCCAGCAACTGACTGCTGACCTGGAGTATTTCCTGATTCAGCGCGTCGGTAGACATCCCCGGCGACACGCTGCGCGGCTCATCACGCATATTGTTTAACTGTGCGCGCAGAGTAGCGGAGAGTTTCGGGTAGTTATCAATGACTTCTTGATATTGCTTGATGCGCTCAAGGGAACCTTTACGTTCCTCAAGCGCATTTAAGGCAGACTGGAGCGCCTCTACGACTTCCGGCTGCGCGGGTTTCGCCGCTTTTGCCTGCTCCAGTTCCTGGGTGATTTGTTTACTATCGGGGGCCGTCGCGGCGTACGCCCCCCAACTGAGGCACCAGGCCATCAGAAAAGTGATAATCAGGCGCACGTCAGCGTTTCCTTTGATGGATTAGATCTGGTCTTTTTTGTCGTCAACCAATGGGCTGGCGTCGTGTTCTGCCTCGATCTCTTCAGCAGGAAGCGGGGCCGGTTCAGTTTCTGGCGTAACAAAGGTTTCGGTAGATACAGCCAGCGGCTGACCAATCTTAGTGACAGAAAGGCTTGCCTGTTGCTCAACCAGATTCACTTTACCCGGCGCAAACAGGTTGATAACAGTAGATCCGAGTTTAAAGCGCCCCATTTCCTGGCCTTTCAGTAGCGCCACAGAATCGTCGTTTTCCCCGGCAGGCCAGGTCCAGCGTTTGATGATGCCTTCGCGCGGTGGCGTAATGGTGCCTGCCCAGACAGTTTCAATGCTACCAACAATCGTCGCACCGACCAGAATCTGTGCCATCGGGCCGAATTCGGTATCGAAGAGACAGATTACGCGTTCGTTACGGGCAAACAGATTTGGCACGTTCTGGGCTGTGAGATGATTCACCGAGAAGAGATCGCCCGGCACGTAGATCATCTCACGCAGGATACCGTTGCACGGCATATGTACGCGGTGGTAGTCACGCGGGGAGAGGTAAGTGGTCACAAACGTACCGTTGCGGAAGAGATCCGCCATCAGGTAGTTACCCGCCAGCAGGGCTTCAAGACTGTAGTTGTGGCCTTTGGCTTGCAGGATTTTATCTTCTTCGATTTTACCTAACTGGCTGATAACACCATCGGCAGGCATGACCAGAACATTCGGGTCGGTATCGACCGGGCGCACATCGTCACGCAGCGGACGGACAAAAAATTCGTTAAAGGTACGGTAGCTGGCGGTGTCCGGTTTCTGCGCCTCTTTCATGTCGACCTTGTAGTATTTAACGAACAGATCGATAACCAGTTTTGTCAGCCATCCTGCCCGCTTGCTTGCACCCCAACCCGCCAGGCGAGTAAGCCATAGTTTCGGCAGAATATACTGTAGCGAAAGTTTGAATGAATTTAACAAGGTAGCCTCCAGGCCATTGTTTTGTCGTTCCTGATCCGGCGTACATGCCGGATCCTGAAAAAAGGGGACGATTCTAACGACGGTTAGCTTAATTGTCAGTCATCCGTATCAGAAAAGTTTTTACGCGTTTTTACCTGCGCCATGCTTTCCAGAATACGGTGATAGTTTTCGAAACGAGTTTCCGCGATTTTCCCATCTTCAACCGCTTCACGGATAGCGCAGCCCGGATCGGTATCGTGTTTGCAATCGCGATACTTACACAGGCCTAAGTAATCATGAAATTCGACAAAGCCTTGAGTGATTTGTTCCGGTGCCAGGTGCCAGAGACCAAATTCACGCACGCCAGGGGAATCAATCACATCACCGCCGTGCGGGAAGTGATACAGCCGTGCGGCGGTGGTGGTGTGCTGACCCAGACCAGAGTTGTCCGAAACATCGTTGGTCAGGATCTCTTTTTGCAGCCCCAGCAACGCGTTCAGCAGACTGGATTTACCGACGCCAGACTGCCCGGCAAAGATGCTGATCCGCCCGGTCAACGCCTCTTCCAGCGGTTTCAGGCCATCCTGAGTATGGCTGGAAACCATTAATACGCGATAACCAATGTTGCGGTAAATATCCATCTGCTCGTTGACAAATGCCATACCGTCATCGTCCAGCAGGTCGATCTTGTTGAGCACAATAATCGGCTCAATCTGCAAGGTTTCGCAGGCCACCAGGTAACGGTCGATAATATTGAGCGACAGCTCCGGCAAAATGGCGGAGACAATGACGATCTGGTCGATGTTGGCGGCAATGGGCTTCACGCCGTCGTAAAAATCCGGGCGCGTCAACACCGAGGTGCGCTCATGCACCGCTTCAACGATCCCTTTGACATTAATACCTTCCGCCGCCGGTTTGCCCGGACGCCAGACAACGCGATCGCCAGTCACCAGCGAACGGATAGTGCGGCGAATATTGCAGCGGTGAACTCCGCCATCGGCGGATTCCACATCAGCATGCATGCCAAAACGGCTGATGACGATACCTTCATCAGGCTCGCCAAACAGATTGTCGTCGTAGTCGGGCTTCTCCTTAGACGTTTTAAGACGACGCTGGTGATTGGCGTTCACACGGCGCTGCTGGCCTTTGGAGAGTTTATTTTTACTCAATCGTACTGACTCCTGGTCGCCCCTGATGGGCAAAACATCTATGATACACGCAATTGCGAATCAATATAGTCACTGTGAATGGGTGGAAAATAGCATGAGTGCCAATGAAAACAACCTGATTTGGATCGATCTTGAGATGACCGGTCTGGATCCCGAGCGCGATCGCATTATTGAGATTGCCACGCTGGTGACCGATGCCAACCTGAATATTCTGGCAGAAGGGCCGACCATTGCAGTACACCAGTCTGATGAACAGTTAGCGTTGATGGATGACTGGAACGTGCGCACTCATACCGCCAGTGGGCTGGTGGAGCGTGTGAAGGCGAGCACGATGGGCGATCGGGAAGCGGAACTGGCGACGCTCGAGTTCTTAAAACAGTGGGTGCCAGCAGGAAAATCACCGATCTGCGGTAACAGTATTGGTCAGGATCGTCGCTTCCTGTTCAAATACATGCCGGAACTGGAGTCGTACTTCCACTACCGCTATCTCGATGTCAGCACGCTGAAAGAGCTGGCGCGCCGTTGGAAGCCGGAAATTCTTGATGGTTTTACCAAACAGGGGACGCATCAGGCGATGGATGATATCCGTGAATCGGTGGCGGAACTGGCTTACTACCGCGAGCACTTCATCAAGATGTAAAATTTTTCCTGGTCACGTAACCGCCGAAATCCACTTGCGGCGGCGTGATTTTGACGCTAAATTGAACGTCTTGCCGATAATTTCAGCACTTGAGATAAAAACTCAAAAAAATTTTTTTAGGGGGGTTGCAGAGGGAAAGATTTCTCGTATAATGCGCCTCCCGTAACGACGCAGAAATGCGAAATTACGAAAGCAAAAATTAAGTAGTACGCGGGAATAGCTCAGTTGGTAGAGCACGACCTTGCCAAGGTCGGGGTCGCGAGTTCGAGTCTCGTTTCCCGCTCCAAAATTTGAAAAGTGCTGAAAGGCACAGACCACCCAATCGCAGTATTTCGAATTGCGACAAGGCGGCAACTGAACGAATCCTTCGGAGCTTACAAAAGTAAGTGACTAAGGTGAGTGAAGGCAGCCAAGGCAGTAGCGATTTGAAAGACGAAGATTAAGCGGGAATAGCTCAGTTGGTAGAGCACGACCTTGCCAAGGTCGGGGTCGCGAGTTCGAGTCTCGTTTCCCGCTCCAAAATTTGAAAGTGCTATAAAGCACAGACCACCCAAGCGGGAATAGCTCAGTTGGTAGAGCACGACCTTGCCAAGGTCGGGGTCGCGAGTTCGAGTCTCGTTTCCCGCTCCAAATTCTCCTCTCAATAAAATATCCACAGCGATGCGATGCGTTATTGCTGGTTTTTGTTATCTCTGACAAACTCTTGTAAACAGAGTTATCCACAGTGTCGGGCTGTAATCTTAATTTCAGGAAAACTTCGCACGGTGAATAGTAATTTTTTAACGTGTTGATATTTAAGTTGAAAAATAAGGTTTTGATTTGTCGTATTGATCACTTGACGATTTTTTCTGGCTTGAATTGCAATGTGTTTTTAATTTTATTCACAAGCTGTGGATGAATCAGGCGTCACGTGGTAGGCCTTTTTCTATCACGCGAACCAGACGCTGTTTTTTCGGTAGTTGCACCTCGACCACGCAGGCATTTCGTCGCTCGATTTGCTGCGCAATCGCCCACTCTATGTGTTCATCGAGAAGTGGGTGTTCACCTTTCCGACTGTTCAGTGCCGCCAGAATCGCTTCATCCCAGGGCGCATTTCCTAGTGCTACGGCGATATTTCGCAGCCAGCGTAAGTGACCAATCCGCCTAATCGCTGATCCTTCCGTGACTTTTAAAAACTTCTCTTCGCTCCAGGCAAAAAGCTCAATGAGCTCCGGCGCATGTAACGGTTTACGCGGGCTGAAATCATCTTCAGTTGTCAGTTGTGAATAGCGATTCCACGGGCAGATAAGCTGACAATCATCGCAACCGTAAATACGGTTTCCCATTAATGGCCGTAGTTCTTCCGGGATTGCTCCTTCCAGTTCAATGGTGAGATAAGAGATACAGCGGCGAGCATCGACGGTATATGGTTCCACGATGGCTCCGGTCGGGCAAATCGTCATGCAGGCAACGCATTTACCACATCCTTCCTCAACCGGTTGATCCACAGGTAGCGGAATATCAACCAGCAGTTCGCCTAAAAAGAAGAACGAACCAGCTTCGCGATTAAGAATAAGTGAGTGCTTACCTGTCCAGCCAAGACCTGCTTTTTCAGCTAACGGACGCTCAAGAATAGGCGCAGAGTCGACAAACGGTCTAAAATTCAGCGAAACACAATGTTGCTGAATCATCTCGCCCAGCTTTTTGAGTCGGTTGCGCAGAAGTTTGTGATAGTCACGGCCCAGCGCATAACGGCTAACATAGCCGAGTTTGGGATTTTTCAGCGTGCTGGCAAATGCGGCGTTGGCAGGAAGATAATTCATCCGCACGCTGATCACGCGCAGTGTACCGGGCAATAACTCGTGGGGGCGGGCGCGCAGCATACCGTGACGCGCCATCCAGTCCATTTCGCCATGGTATTGTTTGTCCAGCCATGCTTGCAGTTTTGGCTCGGACTCGCTGAGATCGGTATCGGTAATACCTACTTGCTGAAAGCCCAGTTCCAGCCCCCACTGTTTAATTTTTTGCGCTAACTGATTGAGATCGAGGGGCTCTGACATGACGGACCATACAATGAAGAAAAACCCCGTAAGTATACCACACACCGTCTGGCACGCCGACGATATCCGCCGTGGCGAACGCGAGGCGGCGGATGTGCTGGGGCTAACGCTCTATGAACTGATGCTTCGTGCGGGGGAAGCCGTGTTTCAGGTGTGTCGTACCGCTTATCCTGACGCCCGTCATTGGCTGGTGCTGTGCGGTCATGGCAATAACGGTGGCGATGGGTATGTGGTCGCGCGGCGGGCAAAAGCCATCGGCATTGAGGTCACGCTGCTGGCCCAGGAGAGCGACAAACCGTTGCCAGAAGAGGCCGCACAAGCGCGCGATGCATGGTTAAACGCGGGAGGCGAGATTCATGCTTCGAATATTGTCTGGCCTGAGTCGGTGGATCTGATAGTTGATGCGCTGCTCGGCACCGGATTGCAGCAAGCGCCCCGTGAACCCATCAGTAAATTAATCGATCATGCCAATACTCATCCTGCGCCGATTGTGGCAGTTGATATTCCTTCCGGCCTGTTAGCACAAACCGGAGCCACGCCAGGTGCGGTGATCAACGCCTCTCACACCGTGACCTTTATTGCCCTGAAACCAGGCTTGCTAACCGGGAAAGCGCGGGATGTAACCGGGGATCTGCATTTTGACTCGCTGGGGCTGGATAGGTGGCTGGCAACTCAGGAGGCGAAAATTCAGCGCTTTTCCGCATCGCAACTTTCTCACTGGCTGAAACCGCGTCGCCCGACATCACATAAAGGCGATCACGGGCGACTGGTGATTATCGGTGGCGATCACGGCACGGCGGGCGCGATCCGTATGGCGGGCGAAGCGGCGCTGCGTGCTGGTGCTGGTTTGGTCAGAGTGCTGACGCGCAGTGAAAACATTGCGCCGTTGCTGACCGCGCGCCCGGAATTGATGGTATACGAACTGACTGCGGAATCCTTAGCTGATAGCCTGGAATGGGCCGATGTGGTGGTGATTGGCCCTGGTCTGGGTCAGCAAGAGTGGGGGAAAAAAGCCCTACAAAAAGTCGAGAATTTTCGCAAACCGATGTTGTGGGATGCCGATGCATTGAACCTGCTGGCAATCAATCCCGATAAGCGTCACAATCGCGTGATCACGCCGCATCCTGGCGAGGCTGCACGGTTGTTGGGCTGTTCCGTGGCTGAAATTGAAAGTGACCGCTTACATTACGCACAACGTCTGGTACAACGTTATGGTGGTGTAGCGGTGCTGAAAGGTGCCGGAACCGTGGTCGCTGCACATCCTGATGCGTTAGGTATTGTTGACGCCGGAAATGCAGGTATGGCCAGTGGCGGCATGGGCGATGTGCTCTCTGGTATTATTGGCGCATTGTTAGGGCAGAAACTGACGCCGTATGATGCTGCCTGTGCCGGTTGTGTTGCGCACGGTGCGGCGGCCGATGTGCTGGCAGCGCGTTTTGGTACGCGCGGGATGCTGGCAACCGATCTCTTTTCCACGCTACAGCGTATTGTTAACCCGGAAGTGACTGATAAAAACCATGATGAATCGAGTAATTCCGCTCCCTGACGAGCAGGCAACATTAGACCTGGGCGAACGGGTAGCTAAAGCCTGCGATGGCGCTACCGTAATCTATCTGTATGGCGATTTAGGGGCAGGTAAAACCACCTTCAGCCGGGGTTTTTTACAAGCTCTGGGCCATCAGGGTAATGTCAAAAGCCCCACCTATACGCTGGTCGAACCCTATACGCTCGACAAATTAATGGTTTATCACTTTGATTTGTACCGCCTTGCCGATCCCGAGGAGCTGGAGTTTATGGGGATCCGCGATTATTTTGCCCACGATGCCATCTGCCTGGTGGAATGGCCACAACAAGGTACAGGTGTTCTTCCTGACCCGGATGTCGAAATACACATTGATTATCAGGCACAAGGCCGTGAGGCGCGCGTGAGTGCTGTTTCCTCTGCGGGTGAATTGTTGCTGGCGCGTTTAGCCGGTTAACCTTTAAAAGGTGGCGGGATGATGTATCGCATCAAAAATTGGTTGGTGGCGGCATTGGTGCTGTTGTGCGCACAGGCTGGTGCCGCTACGCTCTCTGATATTCAGGTTTCTAATGGCAGTGAGCAGGCGCGGATAACGTTGAGTTTTATTGGCGATCCTGATTATGCCTTTAGCCATCAAAGCAAACGCACTGTGGCGCTGGATATTAAACAAACCGGTGTAATTCAGGGGCTACCGTTGTTGTTCAGTGGCAATAATTTGGTAAAAGCTATTCGCTCTGGCACGCCAAAAGATGCGCAAACGCTGCGGTTGGTGGTCGATCTTACCGAAAACGGTAAAACCGAAGCGGTGAAGCGGCAGAATGGTAGCAATTACACAGTCGTCTTTACGATTAACGCCGATGCACCGCCACCACCCCCTCCAC